>JAHQVZ010000331.1 GCA_019634055.1 Leptolyngbyaceae cyanobacterium MAG.088 | reverse complement strand
TTTGAAATTACAGAAACAGCGGCGATTTCCCATTTAGAGGATGCGAAGAAGTTCATCCGTACGCTTCAATCATTAGGAGCCAAGTTTGCTTTAGATGATTTTGGGAGCGGTCTGTCATCGTTTGGGTATTTGAAAACTCTGCCAGTCGATTTTCTCAAGATTGACGGCGGCCTGATTAAAAATCTTGTCCGAGAGCCTAGCGATCTGTCCATTGTAAAATGTGTGAATGATGTGGCCCACATGTTAGGCATGCAGACAATCGCTGAATTTGTGGAAGATCAGCAAACGTTAGAGTCCTTAAAGAGCTTGGGGATTGACTACGTTCAGGGCTACGGCATTGAAAAACCTAAGTCCCTGAAAGGGCCTAGCCCCAGAGATGCAGAAATACACGCGAGCAGGTGATACCGAGTTCTGATTGCCAAGATCAATTGTAAGGAGAGGCTCAACCAGTCCCTGATGAGTCAGCCAGCATGTTTCAGTTGTTCGGGCATGGTAGCGCCCGTGGAGTTGATACGACTGGGTTGATGATTAACTTGATTGGTCGCAAACCTGAGTGGGATCTATGCTGAGGTGCGTTGTTCTGGCCTGGTTGTCTGGAAGCCTCGCGTTGAACTCGGTTGGTTTGGGAGGTTAGCTCGATACTGCCACTCTGTGCCAAGCCCATGCTCTGGTTGAAACAGGTGAATCTCGCGGTAAGATTGTGCGTGAAGGTTCTTCAACCTAAAGCTTTAGCTCATGATTGCATCGATTTTGGTTTTGCCCAGGCGAATAGTCTATGTGTGTGCCCTGCTTCTCGTTTCCTTCGTGATACTAGATTTGGACGCACAAGCTCTAGACGCTAAGAATATTCTGGTTATTCATTCTTATCATCCAGAACTATCTTGGACACAACAAGAGAAAGAAGGGCTTGACCAAGGATTTGAAGCGAGTGAACATGATGTTGTTATTTATCACGAATTTTTAGATGCTAACCGCTACCCAGGGTTGCGACATCGTCATTCTTTTTTCGATTATCTTAAGAGCAAATATCGAGAGACGCCTTTAGATGTTTTGATGATTGCAGATGATCCGGGGTTAACCTTTTATTTGTCTGCTCGTGATAAATATTTTGCAGATGTGCCTGTGGTCTTCATGGGTATCAATTATGTGCAGGAAGAGCTGTTTGATGTTCCATGGTTGACAGGGGTCTTTGAAAATCACAGCCTTGCTGAAACTATTCTAGAGGCCAAACTGCAAACAGGGTCGGATAATATCATCATTATTAGTGACTCTAGCGAGACTGGGCTGGCAAATTTGAAAAAATTGGAAGAGCTACGGAAGAGCCCCAATGCACCTAGTAATATTGTTGTTATAAAAGACCTAATTACGGATGAAATTGAATCTGTATTAGGGCCTTACCCTGATGACTGGCCTATTTTCTTGGCGGGTCAGCTACGGACTGGACTGGTTGATGGTCCGTTGCTTGGATTTGAAAAAGAAGCTGCGATTTTACACTCAATAATTCCTAACCCTTTTTATACCGATACCATGCTGGGTGTGGGGGCTGGTGTTGTGGGTGGAAAGGTTCTAGAAGGCCGTTTTCATGTTCAACAGGCTGTTCAGTTGGTAGAGAGTATTCTAGATGGTATCCCTGTTGGCGAAATTCCACCCGTTTTGGAATCAAAAAACCAGTGGGTATTTGATGCTCAAGAGCTCAAGGCTGCGGGAATTTCCCTGGAAAATATTCCGCCCGGTAGCCAGCTTATCAATCAAGACGTCTCATGGTTTTCTGAAAATCGCCATTTACTGATTACGATTGCCGTTATTTCTATATTGGGGGGTGGCGTGATTGGTTTGCTGACGGTTGCCGTAAAACGACAGTCTAAAACAGCGCAACAACTTCGCCGCAATGAGGCTGAGCTGAAGGCGATACAGCAAACCCTAGAAAATAGAGTGGAGCAGCGTACGGCCGAATTGAAAACGGCTAAACAAAAGGCAGAGAAGGCTAACCACTCTAAAAGTGAATTTTTGGCCAATATGAGCCATGAGCTCCGTACGCCTCTCAACACTATTTTAGGCATGAGTGAAGCCTTGCAAGAGAGCTTGTTTGGCCCAATTAATGACAAGCAACTGATGTCTTTGCAAACGGTTGAACGCAGTGGAAAACATTTGCTAGCACTCATTAATGATATTCTCGATTTGTCTAAAATTGAAGCCAGGCAGGTCGCCTTGGAATGGACGCCTACTGAGATTAATCGTCTTTTCGAATCTAGTCTTGCCTTTGTTAAACAGCAGGCCTATAAGAAAAGAATTCAGATAGAGACAACGGTAATGCCGGATTTGCCAACGCTGATGTTGGATGAACGGCGTATCCGCCAAGTCTTAATTAATTTGCTAGACAATGCTGTAAAGTTTACTCCAGAGGGTGGAAAAGTGACGTTCGAAGCCAGGTTTCAATCTACTTCACCCGGTCCACAAAACAATTTCGTTCAGATTTCTCCACCGGGAAGTGTTTCCCCTCCATCTTCTCACGGCTATTTGTACTTTACGGTTGCTGATACTGGCATTGGGATCGCACCAGAATATCTGGACAAATTATTTCGGCCTTTTGTTCAAGTGGATAGTGCGCTAAATCGGAGCTATGGCGGGACTGGGCTAGGTCTTTCGTTAGTGAAGCATATTCTAGATCTTCATGGTGGACAAGTCTTTGCGACGAGCACCTTAGGCCTTGGGAGCTGTTTTACGATTGTTTTACCCTGTCACTTGGCGACTTTCCCTGCCTCAACACGGGATGCGCCAACAAACTCTAGACGATTGTTGGTGAATGCTTCTGGGCAAGCTCTGTTCCCGTGCGTTTTGATAGTAGAAGATAATGAAGCTAATATTGAGACGTTGGCCAGTTATTTGCGAAGTAAATCTTACCATTTGCTGATTGCACGTGATGGGCACGAAGCTGTTGCACTAACTCAGTCTGAAAATCCTGACTTGATTTTGATGGATATTCAGTTGCCGGGGATGGATGGATTGGCGGCTATTCGTAAACTTCGAACGCTACAAGAATTTGAGAGCCTGCCGATTATCGCGCTGACAGCCTTGGCCATGCAGGGCGATCGCGACCGTTGCCTCGAAGCGGGTGCCACGGATTATTTTAGTAAGCCATTTAAGCTTAAAAAGCTGGAGGAACGTATGCAACAACTTTTGGTAGATTCAAGTATTTAATTAAGGGCACCGTGTTCTCCTACTCTCTGGCACTATAATTCCTGGCGCTATAATTTCTGGCATGATGAAAATTACAATCACGATACTGGTTCTTGTTCATTTTATGACTGCCCTTTGGCATGGAGATGCCCATACGGTGCTAGAGATTAATCTGCCGGCTGTCAAGACATTATTTATCTATCTCGTTATTGTGCTTGCCCCACTGGCTGGTACTATTTTGCTTTGGACCCGTTACTATTCTGTCGGGATAGCGGTGGTGACGATCTCAATGGCGAGTTCCCTAGCTTTTGGTGTTTATCACCACTACATTCTGATCTCTCCAGACAATATTGCGCATCTGCCAGCTGGCTTGCCTGCCGCTCAGGCTCAATTTATCAATAGCGCGGCACTGATTGCCCTTTTTGAACTTGTGTCAGCATTAGTGGGGGCTTATGCGCTGCTCCGCTTTCGTGAGCCTAACTCAAGTCTTTCCTAAGCATTTGTATCTGCTGTTAACGTTACAAGCTAACGTTAAAACATTTGCTTCACGGCATCAGGCGATTGATATGTAATGTTGGGGCTTGTGATGGCTTGTTGATACCCGTTGGAAGGCCTGATTCCGGCTGCGTGCACTGCCCAATCACACTCTTTTTCAATATTAAAGTACATGACGCCCCGCACCCCTGCCTCCTGCAAGTACTGATAGGTTTGCTTTAGCCATTCGTCTTTGGCGGCTGGATTCTCTCCTGCTTGGGTCATGCTTGTTGTTGCCGTTTGGGCAATGAAAATAGGCTTGTCCAATGCCATTTGTTCCATGCGCGAAAGGTAGGGGCCGAACACGATATCGGGCGATTGCCATTCTTTCCACGATGCGTTGTGGCAATGTCCCCAGTTGTAGGCGCTAAAGGCAACAATATCAGTGGTGTCATCGCCGGGATAATACTGTTCAAATCTGTGCGCTGGTTCGGACCAACCATTGGGGGCAAAGACCCAGCGAACCGAATCATTGGGCACCCCTTCCTCACTGAAAATAGATTGGATATGGTGGTAGGCTTGCCTAAATTGTGCTGGGGTTTGGCCGTAGGCTTCCCAGGCTCCATTCATCTCCGGTAACGGTGCGATAAAGGCTAGGGGCTCGTCCACCTCTTCTGCCCATGCTCGATAGGCCTGTGCCATTTTTGCAATGTTGCGATCAATTTGTCCTGATGCGATCGCTGCTGCAGATCGTCGGGAGGTAAAGTTTACAAAGCCCGTGTATCCATGATTGCGTAGCTGATTGAGCGCGGTGGGAATATCATACCCAGGGTTGCGAGCTTCCAAGTCAATAAAAATGCCCACCAGCGAATGCTGTTGACTAAAGGCATCTACTGCTTGCACTTCCTGACGTAATACAGAACGATCTCCCACGAAACCTGATGTGTAGAGCCCGGTTAGCATGGGTGGCGTTGGAAGCCTTTGGATAGGCACGTTTGCTCTGCTGCTACCTGCAAAAAGCACCAGGAAACAACACAGTATCCCTATCGTGAATTGACCGAACCGCCTGATCACCACTAATGCTACCTCTGGTTATCTGAGTGCAAGGACTGATTCAATGGGGCGTCCTGCCACTCCATGATCCGTATGCAATGTAAGTGATGTCATCAGCAGGTTTGGCGATCTTTTTTACTCAGTAGTTGGTGATGAGGTGCCAGTGCGATGTCCTAGTTCAAGGTCCCAGTGCGATCGCCTAGCGTTGTAGAAGACATCATTCTTCTGTTGCCTGACTGATGGTACGTGTACAAACTACAGCCACCGATGAATTAAGAGCGCCACTTTTCGCTCTAGAATGTACAGCCACTGGGCTGTGGCTCGGCTTCGGCCAGCTCTGAGGCAAACTCGTCTGTGAGTGTGGTGGGCGCTAGGCCCTTGCCAACAATGCCCTCCATCGCTTGAGTGCTATAGCCATCGGGGTGCATGTGTACCCGTACAATTGCGACCTGATCGGCGTCTATAGTTACAGGACCTCCTGATCGGGTAAAGGGCTGCTCATCGACATGGGAGTGGGCCAGAATACGGCGGTAAAGTAGTTCGCCTTCGGGGGTGACGACTTCCCACCAGTTGGCATACTGGTCGCATCCGGTATCTGGGCTGGCAATCGTGACCGCAAATTGATAGTTGCTGGTGCCATTAGGTGTGATGTCAACGGCAATAACCTGGGCCTCTTCTTCTGATGTGCTGGCTGATGTGTCAGGTTGTGATGGGGTATCGGGAAGCGTTTCTGTTGGCTCTGCTTCTAGAGGGGGCTGCGACTGTTGTGAATTGCTCTGCGGAGGTTGGGCGGTGCATCCTACGAACAGTAGGGTGAGTATGGCGATTGTGCTTTTTCTCCCAAGACAACTTCGACAACTTCTCATTGGGGGGCTCCTTACGTTTTTTGTCCTTACGTTTTTAGGTGTTCTTTATTTTGACTCTTCCTGCGCTTGTTTGTGAGGGTGCTCAGCGCGAATCTTGGTTTGTAATACCTTGCCAATTTTACGATTTGCTTCTGGGGTAAAGTGACTACCACCTAGGAAGTTTTTAGGATCCTCAGCGGGGACAATCTCGTGTGTGCTGACGATCAGCGCGTCTAGGCTATTGACGTGCTCGGCTAGCACATCGTAAAGGCTAGATCCATAGCCTTGATTGTTTAATAACAAAATAACGGGCGTTTGGTCAGCGTTTTTAACCTGGGTGACAAATTCAGTGAGGATGGCTTTGAGTGTTTTGATTTCAGGTGCTTCTGGATTAAAGCCACTTTCTGGGGTGAAGAGACTTTTCTCTCCGATGCTTCTGGCCCGGCTGGCCCATCCCCGGCGGATAAGCCGAATAATCGCTGAGCGATCGCTTAAATTGTGATGAAATACAAACGGATCAAATGCTTGGTCATATTGTTCCATTTGCGTTTGTAGACGCTGCCAATTGTCATCTTTACGGTTAAACGCATCGACAAAGTCATCAGCGGTAGTGATGGCCGGTGCGATCGCCTCTAGGTCATTCTGATTGTTTAGGTAGTAGTAGGGATAGGTGTAGGGCGTAGGATGCTCATAGGTCCAGCTCATCCCTGAAAGAGAGTTCATTCGATTAACGCTAGAAGCTAAAATGCCGATCATCACAACATCGGCATTTTGGTTCTGGGTATCTGCCTTAAAAGCTGCCAGTGAATGGTTGGGCGGTGCGGATGCGCCACCAATGCTGCGCATCGTGATCTTGCCATCGACCTCTGCCAGTGCTTGGAGCGCATCGGCTGAATAAGACATGCCATATTCAGCGAGTAATAGGTCATCGTCGCCCTGGGGAGACTGGGGTAAATTTTCCCACGCCTTAGGATCAATCCAGCCTGAGTCAATAATCACATCGCTGTTGGCAACACTCTTTTGCACCATACGATTGAGCTTGCCTTCAATGGAGCGACCATAATCGAAATAGCGGGTTAGGTTGCTGGGTGTAGAGTTCACCTTTTTGGGGTAGGGAAATAGGCGATTGATGGACACATCGAGCAGGCACAACCAAAACAACATCCATAGGCCCAGTTTTTTAACAGAGTGCAAGGGGGGCGCTGGCTGTGGGGGCGAGTTGTGCGTTTGAGTCTTGGGGGGAGATTTAAGTAATTGGGGCATGATAGGGGCTTTTCGTGGTGTCGGTAGGGCTGAGGTAACGTGATGAGCTTCACCTAAACTGGCTTAAAACTGAAAGTAGATAAACGTGGTTCCCGTGTTGGAAAAGCCCATGATCATCACGACTAATAGGGCCGAGTAGAGTGCTGCTTTGAGTTGTACCGGCCAGCGGCGATAAAAGGTCGCATCCGTTGCCAGGTACTGGGCCAAATCTGTCCCAAAGATGAGCAAAATGCCCAATAGTGCTGCCAAGGGCGGTTTCGGAATCGTTGGGGTGAGCCAGAGGGGGTGGAAGAAAAGGCGATCGGTAAAGGTGCTGATTTGCTGCCAAGACGAGGCCCGAAATAAGAGCCAGCCATAGGCAACGATCTGGAAAAAGGCAACAATAATGAAGGCTCTACGGAGGGCATCGGTGACTGTGATGACCGGCTTTATGG
>JAHQVZ010000330.1 GCA_019634055.1 Leptolyngbyaceae cyanobacterium MAG.088 | reverse complement strand
GGCAGTCTCTTGACGAGTCTGCACCGCGAGTTTGTCGTGGTGGTTCTTGGCTTCGCTATCCGGGCGGTTGTCGCTCTGCATATCGTGACTATGATGCTCCTGCCATCCGCAGTAGTTTTACCGGATTTCGAGTTGTGTGTACAGATGCCAGGATTTAAATGCAGCCCTTTGTTGATGCGTTTTCCTGTTGCTAGAAGCGTTTAGGCCGTTGGTAAGGCTGTGATATCGTCATGGTTGTTTGCTAAGCCTAGTAATGGTTTCCACTGTCGAGCAAGTTTCATTACACCTAGATCGGCTAAGACATAGCAAGCAAAGGCTCCAACAGGGGGATTTGTTGCATGGAGCCAGGCTTGTCCAAATGGGTGGGGCGTCCAGGCCCAACACCCCCAATGGGTGCCCGTTAGCTCCACAAACAGAACCAGTAACCCCATTATGAAATACATTGTCTGATAGCCCTTACGGCGAAGCACCCATAGAAATACTAGGCCAAAAATAATGCTGAGGGAATCGTGCAAGAACAGAATTGCACCGCCAAACAGCAGACAGTAAAGGCTAATGAAGAGGGGTTTAAGCTGAGTTTCATAGCGTTGGATAATGGTTAGCTCAGCTACGAGTAAGCCCATACTAAACAGTACCCCATGCCCAAAGGGCACATACAGCGGTACCATTTCTAGCCGATAGATATACAACCCAAACACTAGGCTAAAGATACATTCACCAATGGCGGAGAAGGGGACAAAAATCATGGCCATTAGTCGCTGCTCGGGGCGTAGGCCAAATAGCAGCAGCATAAAGTAGCTGATAATGACTAGATTGGCAAAAGGCTGAGTGTTAATACCATAGGCTGTGGCTAATTGCAGAGAGTCAATGCCCAGTACCAATGCTGTAAATGGGAAAAAGGTGATTAAAATAAAGCGTTTGACTGCGTTAGATGTTTCAAATGTTAGAAGCTGTGTCAGTAGAGTCATTAATAAAGTTTCTGAATAAGTGTTTCTGTCAAATTGGAATTCAGTGAACCAGATTCACAATGTATAATCCTTTATGGTTAACCTGCGACATTGGATGCAATTGAGATAACCTTTCCCCTCCTGGAAGGGCCAGCGGGGTGGGTTGGCCGTTAGCGCTACTATTTCAGCTTGCCCCGTAACCTGATCTGGAAGCAAGCTTTTTTGCGCTCAAATTTTAAACTATCAGTTGCCACAGGATTGCCGTCATTGCCACAGTAAGGCCATGGAGAGGGGCTAATTTGAGCCAAGACTGCTGAGCGATGCGCTGGGTTAGCAAGATGCTGAGCATAGCACCCACCAGTAAGCTGACGCCTTGGAGAAATGCGATCACTGCTGGATGGGCGACGGCTACTGGGCCGGTGCTGGCGAGGCCAAAGCTCGCCAGGGAAACCGGAATAATGCGCCCGGCTTCGGTGAGGCCCAGGGATAGGTAATGGGCGAGGCTGCTCAGTAAAACAATGGGGAGCCAACCATAGCTAACTTGGATCAAAGGACGGGCTTTGAGGCGAGGTTGGATGACCTGGGTGAATGTGTAAGCAAGCCAAGCTAAGGGTAGAGGCGCGAAGAGGAGGATAATTGTGGCCAGGGCATGTCCACCAAACCCTTGAACCATCGTTGAGACCCCTAGAATCGTGGCGATCTCCGGTAATCGATGTACAAATACTGCACCCCATAGCAATAGCAGCAGAGCTACTTCATGATTGATGGGGGTGTGAGTGGTCCATAGCTCAATCCCAGGTGGTCGTAAGTTAAACTCCACTGACCGATGGGGGCAGGCCTTTAAACAGGTCATGCACAAGACACAGTTACGATTGTCCACCAGCTGAGCCGGATGGGAATACACTGGACAGCCGCCCGTCTCCTGGCCTTCGCCTTTTTCGGGACCGCCTTTATAACATTGGTAGGTGGTGCAGCTGGCAGAACAAATGCCACGTTGTCCCCGTAGCTCTGTCATCGACAGTTTGGCAAATAGTCCATTCATGCCGCCAATGGGACACAGGTAACGACACCAAAACCTGCGCTCAAATAGTGTTGAGCAAATCATCGCGCCAGCAGTAATAATGAGCAGCAGCCAGGCAGAGAGATAGGCCGTATTTTCCAGATGCCATAGCTCTTCCCAGAGCAAAATGGCAGCAAAGCCTGCGTATAAGATCCAGCCGCCCCAGCGTTCAGCCCATTGTCTGGGCCATGGGCCTAGCTGTCTGGGCCATAGCCAAAGAGATAACGTTTGGGTAATCTCGCCATAGATCATAAAGGGGCAGACGGCACACCAAAGCCGACCCACAAAGGGAAACGACAATAAAATTAGCGGCCACCACCAGGCCCAAAAGAAATTTAATGCAAGGTTGGCATCACGGGTTTGCGGTCCTAAAAACAGTAGGGCAACAACTAATATATAAAACCAACTGGTAAAGCCAAGGTTTATCCGGTCTGGCCACCAAGGACTACGTAAAAACTGCCGCAGTTTTGGGTAGGTATTGAGTAGGTTCCAACGAAACCGATCCGCAGGCTCACTGGCAAACCAAAAGACTTCTTCATTGAGTAGGGGGGCACAGTCTGATTGCTCAATTGCTCGTTGGACGAGGCTATCTAGCTCTCGCAGATTGCTAGGGAAATCGTAGCTTTGTAGACGACGGAGGGCTTCAGGGGTAAGTTGGGGTTTGCTCAGTCCGCGCTTGCGACAGTAAAGCTGAATGTAATAGTTAATCTGGGGCTCTATATCCGTTTTGCGTACCCGTAGTGGTGGGGCTTTAATGGTTTGTTTGGCTAATTTGGCAAAAGGGGGCAAGCTCTTTTCCGAGATCATCATGATCCAAGCGGCACTCTCTTTTGCCGGTGGTGGGGCATTGCCTGCTTGGGAACTGGCTTGGTATTGCCCTGTTTTGATCAGCTTGAGTATGTCGGTATGCAGGACCGGATCTAGATCTTGAATATTGTTGAGGAGAAGTGTGCCGTTCCCTAGCCAATCTAGCAGTCCTGGGCGACTGTCTCCCCGACCAAAGAGGTCAACAGCTCGTAGGGTTTTACAGTTGACTTTGATCATGGGTTCTTTTTTGTAGACAGACCCAAAATGAATGAGAGCGGCGAGATTATCTTTTTCGAGACCAGGTTCACCAAAGAGAAGTACGGGATCTCGCTGTCCTTGATCGTTAGGAAGAACACTGGCGGCGGTGCGTACGGACTGCCGTAATCGTTTGGCATAGCGACTGGCTCCAACCACCCCCCGGCTGACTTTGGGGACTAAATAGGGGCGTAATTCTTGCTGTCTTTCTTGTTCGTATAGGAGTTGAGCGGAGAGCTCTTCAACTTCTTCGGCAAGGATTTCTGAGAGTTCTTGACTCAGGCTGGGGTATTCGTAGGCAATTTGTTTGAGTCTGTCGGCGGGAAGTTGCCATAGTTCGCAATCGTCGAGGGAGATGACGGTATAGTCGGTGGGCTGCTCTAATAAAATTTCCTGTAGATGTAGAACGCTGCCCGGTGGCAGTTCTGTGGTTTTGGCCATGGAGATGCGCTGGGTGCGATAGCGCTCTAGATGACCTGATTTGAGGATGTATAGGTCTGTGGGATGGGTATCTTCTCGAATCAGTCGACGATTTGCCTGAAAAGATAAGGGGATGAGATCTGTAGCGATCGCAACCAGTACATCGTCATCCAGGGGGCTCAAACATGTGTTTGACCTAAGCCATGCGACCCGCTCTGCCACCTGAGTCATATCCATTAAATTTTCTGTCATGGTTGATGCGTCCTGACGAACCTGACTAATCGGAGGGAGGAGCCGATGAAACAATTACACGCCACACTACAAATACTAAAAAACTGAGGTAAGTAATCGTAAATACCCAGTTTTGCCAGCTATCGCCTGCTTGAATAACGTCAATATCTGTCATGAATAGCTGTATTTTTGCGTTTGTTTATCGGTTGCTATCGTATAGCAATTGGCGGATATAGACTCAACGGATAGTAGCTCAAGCAACACAAAGTTTCGGTAAACCGTACGGTAATGCGTCACCACTGATTGAAGTAATCGTTAGCATAAAAATGCCCCTGGATAGGAGCTCGACTCATGATTAATCAGGATCTAAAAAACGCTAATCAGCAAGACGGATGGTTACAAAAACCGCTCAAAAAACTGAGTAGTCATACATTGCGGATGGCTCATCCCCACTGGAGCGATAGTGAAATTAACCAGGTGCTTTTGATGTTGGATCTCAAACAGGAGAATCCTTGTGGCGACCTGGGAGTAATTTTGACCTAAGCATGTTTGTTCTTAATGACAGACGTCTGTGGCTTGTATAGAAATCTGCTTAGTCTAGCTAAATAAACTAACTCAATAAAAATTATATCAAGCCTTCCTCACAAGTTGTCCAGACAACGATTTCAGCTAAATTTCTGTGTTAATGTGACCCTGGATGAGCAGTCAATCTTCGCCAGAAAGCTTACTTAGCTCTCTTTAGACTAGGTCGTTTTCGGAGGTACTCTCGCCAGAGTTTTATTTCAAGTGTTTGGAGAAAGTTCATGTCCATTTATGTAGGAAACATTGCCTACACGGTTTCGGAGGAGGATATTCAAGAGGTATTCGCGGACTACGGTACCGTTAAGCGAGTGACTGTTCCCATGGATCGAGAAACTAATCGTCCTCGTGGATTTGCATTTGTAGAAATGTCTGCAGATGCTGAAGAAGATGCAGCTATTGAAGCCTTAGATGGGGCTGAGTGGCTGGGGCGCGAGATTCGTGTAAACAAAGCACGTCCTCGGGAGGAAAGGCCAAGACGCTAGAGCTTTTCTCATTTGACTTAACTGAATAGTGATAGAAAGTGCCACACTTGTAACAGAAATGTGGCACTTATTGGTCTGTCTACTGCCAAAAGTACGTACCTATGAATACTGCGGCTGTTCCTCCAAAAAGTACTGCCCAAAGTAACCATTCTGTTGGCGTAATGCGTTTGGGATCAAACTTAAAACGACTTTTCTGGGGACGCTTTTGAGGGACTTTCCCATAATTTGGGTCTTGTTCTTTTCTGCGTTTGGCTTCTCCCATGGGATGCTCCGTTAATTAAGTCAGTTTTTCTTGTAGTTCGGCTTCTTTGGCTCGGAAACCGACTAAAACAGCTTTAGCGTCTCTGACGAATAGAGGGCGTTTTAATAGCATGGCATCTTCTGTAAAGGCATCTATCCATTGAGCATCACTCCAGGTTTTCTTGTCTTCTCCTAGCGCTCGGTAAGCCATGCCTGATGTATTACGCATTGGTCTGGCGGTTAGAGCGGCTACCCAGTCGGTAATTTGCTCTCTATTAGGGGGCTGCTCTTTGGTATTGATAAACTGATAGTCAACCCCGTTGTCATCTAGCCATTTCAAGGCTTTTTTGCAGGTGCCGCAGTTGGGAATGCCGTAAACCTGGAGCGCCATAGTTAGTTTAGTTAGGTGCTGTAATTTGCTTATGGATGGTAGCATTTTTTACTTTAGGTATTGGCTATGGTTTTCAGATTAATTATTGGTAATAAAAATTACTCTTCCTGGTCTTTACGGGCCTGGTTGTTTTTGACTGAAAGCGGTCTTTCTTTTGAAGAAGTGCGTTTACCTCTATTTACAGATGCCTGGCAGCAAATTAGTCAATATAGTCCGGCGAAGCGAGTGCCAGTATTGATGGATGGAGATATTGCAGTTTGGGATACCAGTGCTATTTATGGGTATGTGAGAGCTCAGTATACCAACGCCTTTGGCTGGCCCACCGATCCTCGGGCACAAGCAACTGCTCGCTCCATTGCCGCTGAAATGCACAGCGGATTTTTCGGGATTCGAGAGCAGCTGCCTCAGAATATTAGAGCTCGTGTGCCCCTGGAACGTACTACTCTTAAACCTTCGACTCAGCAGGAAATTAGTCGAGTTGAGCAGATGTGGGCCCAAGCTTATCAAACCTATGGTGGCCCCTGGCTATTTGGTGATTTTTCCATTGCCGATGTTGTCTATGCTCCTGTGGCTCTGAGATTTGTCACTTACCAGATTCAGCTCGCTTCTGAGGCTCAGGCGTTTGTGTCAGCAATACAAGCCTTGCACTCTGTTCAAGCATGGGCGCAGGCATCTGCTGTAGAACCTGAAGCAATACGCTTTATTGACCAACTACATCTTGCTGTTGATGGGTGAATAAACTGTAGAAACGCACTTGGTTTTATGGGGGGGAGAGCTCTCTATATAAGGTAGAGTGATTATTCTTTACAGAATTTCAATCATTACTGTAGATCTGTTGCATTCTTGAAACGGTAAGCTACGATTAGAGAAATCGTAAGCTTGTTGAAACATAAACAGACATGTTGGCTCTTATACGTATGGGGCTGTTATGGTCTATTTCTATTGTTTCATTTGAGCATTGTCCATTTAGTCCTGTCGAGTTCAAGTAAAGAGGGAAAGACTTATCGTACAGAAGCATCGGATCAACCGCCAAATCAAAGCTCCTCAAGTGTTATTAATTGACCATGAAAACAATAATCGTGGTCTTACTGACACTAGGGATGCGCTTAAACTGGCTGAGGAAGTAGAGTTAGATTTAGTGCTAGTCTCTGAAAGTAAGCAAGCTCCTGTGGCTAAGATACTGGACTATGGTAAGTTTCAGTATCAACAAAAGAAGCGTCAAAAGCAAAGTGCGCGCACCACAGTTAAAGAGGTAAAGCTTCGCCCCAATGTTGGTGAATCTGATTATCAACTGCGTATCAACCAAGCGGTTCAGTGGTTGGGTAAGGGCGATTCGGTGAAGTTCCGAGTGCGTTTGCGGGGGCGAGAGCATCAGCATCGCGATCGCGCTCTAGAATTGCTGGAACGCATTGTTAAAGATCTTAAAGAGGCTGGTAAGATTCAGTCTTTTGATCGACGTGCGCTGGTATTACAGCTAATGCCAGCATAATAGTTTATTAGTTTTTTTTATATAATTTTGCTTTTGAGGTCATTGTTGCATAACAATGATTTAGGTTTGTTCGTGTTGGTAAACCATGGTTTCAATATCTTGAGCTGTGAGTTGGATGTCATCAGGACTAAGCCCGGTGGTTATTGGGTAATGTCGTCCGCTTAGCTGAGTATAAATTGTAATCGTGACTTGTTCTTGGGTAGAGCTATGCAGGTCCAGATGTTGTATCAGCTGTGATGATACCTGGTTGAGCACATCTAGTAAGCTCGACCGGTAGGCCTGAACTGTGAAAATGCCAGGCTCCCATTGGGCGATGTCGTCAGGGCCTAGGTTCTCAGATTGGTTGGTGAAGCGTTTGATGTGTTTAATGGCTGGGTGAGCCATCAAGGTCAGAAACAGTTGCGGCGTGATGTTGTCCACTCGGGTGGATAGGCAGTTGGCAAAGTCGAACGTTAACCATAGGAAACGTAGTGGCTTGGGTGACTTGTTAGCATTTTGTTGTGTGGTCAAAAATCAGTCCTTCTGCATGGGTGCTTTATGATACCAGGGTTCGGGAGGGGCATAGGCAGTGGGAATGTGATTAGGCTGGACACGACCTATTAGGTTTTGTGAGTAGTGATTAGGCTGTGGGTTTTCCTGTAGATATTTGGCGCATAATTTCTTCGGTCCTTCAACTTAGGTGTGCAGGTTGTTTGGGGATATGATGTTGTTCTTGGGTGAAATAGGATGGGCTAATAACAGAAAAACACTTCTGATGCATCAGAAGTGTTTTGGTTGAACAAGATTTGGATTATCTCTTGTTTATCTTTTCTCAAAGAGGGTAAATAAACCTGTGATTAAGCGGTTGCGACTTCTTTTTCAAGTTCTAATAGGCGTTCTACCCGTTTATCTGTTGCTGGGTGTGTAGAAAATAATCCACTGAACATTTGCTTGGGAACAGCATGCATGATCATGAGTGGCTCATAGGCTGGGTTGCCAGCCATGGGCATTTGTCGGGCACTGGCGTCAAGACGTTTGAGGGCGTTAGCCAGGGCACGAGGGTTGCCGGTGAGTTTAGCTGCCCCAGCATCGGCGGCAAATTCACGGGTGCGGCTGATACCCAGTTGAATGACAGTCGCTGCCATGGGTGCTAAGAACAGAGTGGCCATTAGCGCAATGGGGTTTGGTCCGTTGTTATCGTCCCGAGAACCGCCCATGCCACCAAACCACATGGAATATTGCAGCATCTGAGCCAGGAATCCAATGGCACCTGCAATCGTTGCTGCAACCGCTTGGGTGAGGGTGTCACGGTTCATGATATGGCTGAGTTCATGGGCAATAACGCCTTCTAACTCATCGGCAGGGAGCATTTTCATGATGCCCTGGGTAACCGCAACGGCGGCATGCTCAGGGTCACGTCCCGTGGCAAAGGCGTTAGCTGACTGGGTGGGAAGAATGTAGACTCCAGGGACTGGCATATCTGCCTTTTCTGCCAGCTTTTCTACCATGGCATATAGCTCAGGGGCTTCTTCTTTGCTGACTGGCTGGGCTTTATGGGCTGCGAGGGCAATTTTATCGGAGTAAAACCATGATCCTAAGTTGGTCACGGCGGCGATTACGACGCCAAAAAAGATCCCTGTGTTGCCACCAATCATATAGCCAATGCTAATCAGCACAGCGCTCAGAATGCTCAGTAGTGCAAGAGTTTTAAAATGGTTCATACTATCTCAACCCTTTGATTTTGCCATTACGCTTATAGTACTGAGAAAAGCTAAAACGGGACAGGGATGGCAATCCGAACTGTGACCGAACAGTCATGGGATAGACCGTAATCATGGATGCTGTTGCTGTGGGTGAATTTACAGTTGTAGATACATCTACATCTATCTAAATAATTTATGAGTGATTTGCGATAAGGAGTTGGTCTTGGTGATTAATCGGTGGGGATTGGCAGTATGCGCGCTGGCGCTTTGTGCAACACCTTTGGCTGCCCAAGAGCCATCGTTAGAAGAATCAGAGCGATCGCCGGTACCGGCAAACCCTGTTGAGGTGACGGATGAATTGCCTGAGGAAGGGGGAGAGGAGTTTGAGGAGCCGGTTGATGAGTTGGGTGAACCGACGGATGAGGCGACCGTAGATGTTAGCGAGCTGACGGTTTCTTTGGAAGAGCTTTTGCCGCAATCGACGTTGCCGCCGCCTCTAATTACGAATATCTTGCCTGCTGATACGCCAGCAGCCATGATTGTCAATACTCGTGAGGATGCTTGGGCCACTCTGCATCAGTATGCGCTATTTTCCCAGCTGAGCGAGACGTTTGGGGTGGAGCCCAGTCCACAGGTACTGCCTTTATTGCCCTTAGGGATGAACTATGGGGAGGATGTACAGCCATGGGTTGGTGATGATGTTGCGATCGCGCTGCTACCTATTCCCAGTGCACGCACCATTAATCCAGTGGAAAGATTGGTGACCATTCTGCCAATTAACAATGCGGCTATGTTTGTTGACTTTATCCCTAAGGTGGCTCAGAGGCGTGCTGCTTTACCCGAGCAGCACTCGTATCGTGCCTTTCCTATTTGGTATTGGCCGTCAGAGTTTGTGTCCTATGACGACCTGGTGTGGGAAGACTTTCCAGAAGACCTTGAATTTGAAGACGTTCCTGACTCTGGAGAACTCTCTCCTGTTCCTAACAACTATCGTCAATCGGATCCTCCTTATATTTATATTCCCGATCCTAACGATCCCTACGCAGCCGATGGTTACACCATTCCTGGTTATGCCATAGCGTACCTGGGTAACTACATTGTTGCTGCCGAAAATATGGACAACCTGCGGCAGTGGATTGAGTACCAGACCCAGGGTGGTCCCACGCTCAACAGCAATCCTAATTTTGAGAAGACTCAACGGCATCCCCAGGCCCAAGCCAGTTTGGCAACTGTGTATGGCAATTTGGGGCAGCTACTCAATTTTGAGTTTAGTAATCCGTTTCAGGGCTTTGGTTTGCCGCCCATTCCCCAGCCGAGCCTGAGTGATCGTGCTGCTATGTCTAGCTCATTGAGCAACGTTACCTTCGATACCCTAATTTATCCAGATGCCCAGGGCATGCATTTGGAGGCACACTTATACACCGAGGGTGTGTTGTCTGCTTTACCTCCGTCTCCCAATGCCGACCACTCTATTTTGGAGCTGATGCCAGCGGCTACCTATTTTATGGGCAGTGGCTATGATGTCGGTGGGTTTTGGAATGAGCTTTCATCGGCGTTTTCTGTGAATGATTTTACGGGTGGGATAATTGAAACGGTCCGTGCCATTGTGACTCTGACAACTGGGTTAGATCTAGATACGGATATTTTGGGATGGATGGATGGAGAATACAGCCTATTTTTCTTTCCCAGTCGTTCAGGCCTGTTAAATTCGTTTTTTCCTGGGGTGGGGGTAGAGGCTGGCGTATTGTTGGAAACTAGCAATCGTCCGGCAGCTGAAGTTGCTCTAGATGCCCTGGATAATGTGGTGGGGACTGAGGTGGCTGTGCGGGATGCGATCGCAGATCATTCAGTTATTAACTGGCAGTATGACGTTAATAGTGATGGGCAACTAGATAGTGTGCTGGCCCATAGCTGGGTCATGGAGGATACGCTGGCATTTACCAGTGGTAGTGGTGCCATGGAGCGTTTGGTCGTGCCTGCAGGCTTTAATCCCCTCGGTAGCCACAGCACCTTTCTCAATGCGACAGAGAGTTTCCCAACGCCCAATAATGGCTATGTGTATATCAATGCCAGTCCTACGCTGTCATTTTTCTACAATCTGTTTGGGTTCAATCAGTCCTCAGCCCCCTGGGCTGTCGATGTCCGTAGCTACTTTGGCTCATTTCGTAGCCTGAGCTTCAGTACTTCTAGCAGTGCACAACAATTTCAAATTGATGCCTTGTTGGGGTTGGCAGCAAGTGAACCTGTAACAAACTCAGAGGAGACTGAGTCCGATGTGCTTAACGATACAGAAGAGAATGAGGAGAGTGGAGAAGAAAACAATTAGAAATCTCCACTGCTCCGTTTTGGTATTCAATGTCAAGTTCTGACGAGTAGCTGTCGTTTGAATGAGGTCGGCTATATTTGTAACCCCCCCCCCTGAATTTAATAGCTCTCGTCACCGTCGACGGTTTTTATAGCCAGTAAATGATTGGCTTGTTGTAAACGCTCTGCAATATTTTGTCGCAGGGTTTCATTGATGCTGGTGTCTGCCAATACCGCTTGGGCTAACTGTCGATAGCGGGCACTTGTGACGATATCGACTTTCTCCAAGTCATTTAAGTTCTCATAGATGGTCTTGGGTGAAGGCTGGTCCATAAGGCTCCTTTGGTCAGGGATAGATGACCTTGTAGCTGACGATACTATTGTGCTGAAAAGTTTCCAGCACACTATGAAAACGATCGCTTATCACAGAAAACCATAAACTTCAGATCATTTTGTATCAAAACTTTAAGTTCTGTCGTTAGGACGTGTGTCGAACGCAACAATTTTAAAGAAGACCGTAAGTCTCTTGGCTGAAAAGATTGACAGGGGCTGATTTGTGCTGCTGGGTTGAATTGTAGTAATTTGACAGTTTTGTTAAGGGTTCGCCCAAAAAAGCTTTGGTTGTTAGAGAATATAAAACCCGGTTTCAGTTACTTCAACGGTTGTTGTTGACGGTTTGTATATTGCTCGTTTTCTGTAATCTAAACTGGCCGCCCTAGCAATTCTTGTCAATGACGCGCATTCGCCCACAATACTTTAGTTCTATGACTAGCCATCGCCTGCCTGCTAAACAGGGTTTATATGATCCCCAATTTGAGCACGATGCGTGCGGAGTTGGGTTTGTTGTGCAAATGAAGGGACTGGCTTCCCACGATATTGTGGGGCAGGGATTAAAGATTCTCTGTAATTTAGAACATCGTGGTGCTTGCGGTAGCGAAGTCAATACGGGGGATGGTGCCGGTATTTTGGTGCAGCTGCCCCATAAGTTTTTGACAAAGGTTGCAGCCGCCGCAGGAATTATATTGCCAGGGCCAGGGCAATACGGTGCAGGTCTGATTTTTACGTCTCCAGATGCGGCGGTGCGGGCCGAGAGTCGGCAACGATTTGAGTCGGTGGTCGCTCAACTGGGACAGAAAGTGTTGGGATGGCGTGATGTGCCCACCGACAATAGCTCTTTAGGTGCAACGGCTCAGGGTAGTGAGCCCTTTATGCAGCAGGTTTTTGTTCAGCGGTCTGCTGATCTTAAGGATGACTTAGCGTTTGAGAGGAAACTTTACGTTATTCGTAAGCTTGCCTATAACGCGATTGGTAAGTCTGGGCATGACACGTACTGGTACCCAGCGAGTTTGTCTTGTCGCACGATGGTTTATAAGGGCATGTTGACTCCACCTCAGGTGAGAGACTTTTTCCCAGACTTGAGCGATCCAGATTTTGAGAGTGCGTTGGCGCTAGTGCATTCTCGCTTTAGTACCAATACATTTCCTAGCTGGGAGCGGTCTCACCCCTATCGCTATATTGCTCACAATGGTGAAATCAATACTCTGCGTGGCAACATCAACTGGATGGTAGCCCGGCAGTCCATGTTTGAGTCAGAATTTTTTGGTGATGACATGGCTAAGGTGAAGCCAGTGATCAATATCAACGGTAGTGACTCAACTATTTTTGATAATGCTTTGGAGCTGCTAGTGCTGGCGGGGCGGTCATTGCCCCATGCGGTGATGATGATGATTCCAGAACCCTGGACTGGTCATGAGTCTATGGATGATGCTAGCAAGGCTTTCTATGAGTACCATGCTTGTTTGATGGAGCCTTGGGACGGTCCGGCCTCGGTGGCCTTTACGGATGGTTCTATGATTGGAGCGATATTGGACCGCAATGGTCTGCGTCCGTCTCGCTACTACGTGACTAAGGACGATCGGGTGATCATGGCATCGGAAGCAGGGGTGTTGCCGGTGGAGCCCGATCAGGTGTTAGAGAAAGGCCGGTTGCAGCCGGGACGCATGTTCTTGGTAGATATGGCGGCTGGGCGGATCGTCGGTGACGAAGAGCTGAAGTCCGAGATTGTGAATGCTCAGCCCTATCGTCAGTGGTTAGATCAACATCAGCTTAGTTTGGCGAAGATGTCGGCTAAAACTCCACGGGCGGACGTGACAGTCGGCACGCTGCGTCAGCGGCAGATGGCCTTTGGTTATACCTTTGAAGAGCTGCGAATGCTTTTGACGCCCATGGCGCAGAATGGTGTGGAGGCGATTGGTTCTATGGGCACCGATACGCCGTTGGCGGTGCTGTCTGATCGGCCCAAGCTTTTATATGACTATTTCCAGCAGCTGTTTGCCCAAGTGACCAATCCGCCTATTGATTCAATTCGTGAGGCGATTATTACGTCGGCGGTAACGACGGTTGGCTCAGAGCGTAACTTATTAGATCCTCAGCCAGAGAGCTGTCGATTGATTCAGATGAAGACGCCAGTGATTAGTAATGGTGATCTGGCCAAGCTACAAAAGATCGATGAGCCCGGGTTTGCGTCTCTGACATTGCCGATTTTGTTTGATCCCAAGGCGGGGGCCCAGGGGTTAGAGTTGGCGATGGAGTCGATCTGTGAGCAGGTGGATGCCGCCATTGACTCGGGGACTAATCTCATTATCCTTTCTGATCGGGGTATGGATGCTGCCCATGCGCCGATTCCTGCATTGTTAGCGGTTGCGGGGCTACATCATCATCTTATTCGTACGGGCACCCGCACCCGCGTTGGCATTATTCTTGAATCGGGTGAACCGCGTGAAGTGCATCATTTTGCTGTGTTGTTGGGGTATGGTTGCAGTGCCATTAACCCTTACCTGGCTTTTGAGACGTTAGAAGATATGATTTCCGATGGTCTCTTGGTGGATATTAAGCCTGAGGATGCTTGCAAAAACTACATTAAGGCTGTGACCAAGGGTACCGTCAAGATTGCGTCTAAGATTGGTATCTCTACATTGCAAAGTTATCGTGGAGCCCAAATTTTTGAAGCGATTGGCTTAAATCACAGTGTCATTGATAAGTACTTTACCTGGACTGCTTCCCGTATCGAGGGCATTGATTTAGATGTGATTGCCAAAGAGGCGATCATCCGTCATGGTCATGGTTTTGCGGAGCGGGGTGATATTCCGGTGTTGGATGTCGGTGGTGATTACCAGTGGCGTAAGGATGGGGAAGCTCATCTGTTTAACCCAGATACAATCCATACGCTGCAGCAAGCAGTGCGGTCAGGGGACTATGACATCTATAGGCACTATGCCAATCTGGTGAACGACCAGAGTAAGCAGCATTTTACGTTGCGGGGGCTGCTGGACTTTAAGGATCGTCAGCCCATTTCTATCGATGAGGTGGAGCCGGTTGAGGCGATTACCCGTCGGTTTAAGACTGGGGCGATGAGCTATGGGTCTATTTCTAAGGAGGCTCATGAGACACTTGCGATCGCAATGAATCGCATCGGCGGTAAGTCTAACACTGGGGAAGGCGGCGAAGACCCCGAACGCTTTACCTGGACCAACGAACAGGGCGACTCTAAAAACAGCGCCATTAAGCAGGTGGCCTCGGGACGTTTTGGTGTTACTAGTTTGTATCTCTCCCAGGCCAAAGAAATCCAGATCAAAATGGCCCAGGGAGCCAAGCCCGGTGAAGGGGGGCAGCTACCCGGTAAAAAGGTCTATCCCTGGATTGCCAAGGTCCGTCACTCTACCCCTGGAGTGGGCTTAATTTCTCCACCCCCTCACCACGACATTTATTCCATTGAGGATCTAGCAGAACTGATCCACGACCTGAAAAATGCCAACCGCGATGCCCGCATTAACGTCAAGCTGGTGTCTGAAGTGGGTGTCGGCACCATTGCTGCTGGTGTGGCCAAAGCCCATGCCGACGTAGTACTTGTCTCTGGTTTTGACGGTGGCACCGGGGCCTCTCCTCAAACCTCTATTAAGCACGCTGGCTTGCCGTGGGAGCTAGGCTTAGCTGAGACTCACCAAACCCTGGTGTTGAACGATCTCCGCAGTCGCATTGTGGTCGAAACCGATGGCCAGATGAAGACTGGACGAGATGTGGTGATGGCCGCTCTGCTCGGGGCAGAAGAGTTTGGTTTCTCTACAGCACCCTTGGTATCTCTGGGCTGTATCATGATGCGCGTGTGTCAGAAGAATACCTGCCCTGCCGGGATCGCCACCCAAGACCCCCGGCTACGTAAGAGCTTTATTGGGGATCCTGAGCATGTGGTTAATTTTATGCAATTTATTGCCCAGGATGTGCGAGAGATTATGGCCCAGCTAGGTGTGCGCACCTTTGATGAACTAGTGGGGCATACCGACTGGTTGAACGTAAAGACAGCGATTGATCACTGGAAGGCTAAAGGCGTTGATCTTTCCAAGATTCTGGAACAACCCCAAGTAGATGACGGCGTTGGTCGCTACTGTCAGATGTCTCAGGATCATGGCTTGGATAAGTCTCTGGACATCACCACATTGTTAGATCTGTGCAAGCCCGCCATTGACAATGGTGAGAAAGTTAGTGCCACTCTGCCCATCTGTAACATCAACCGTGTAGTGGGTACGATTCTTGGCAATGAGATTACCAAGAAACATTGGGAAGGGTTACCTGAAGATACGGTGCATCTTACCTTCCAGGGTAGTGCCGGTCAGAGCTTTGGAGCCTTTGTGCCAGCGGGTGTCACCTTAGAATTGGTAGGAGATGGCAACGATTATTTAGGCAAAGGTCTGAGCGGGGGCAAGATTGTTGTCTATCCACCTAACGTGTCTACCTTTGTGCCAGAGGACAACATTATCATCGGTAATGTGGCCTTCTATGGAGCTACGGGGGGTGAAGCCTATATCTATGGCATAGCAGGAGAGCGCTTCTGTGTGCGTAACTCCGGTGTCCATACGGTGGTAGAGGCGGTGGGCGACCACGGTTGTGAATATATGACCGGTGGTAAGGTTGTCATTTTAGGCACTACTGGGCGTAATTTTGCCGCTGGTATGAGCGGTGGTATCGCCTATGTGCTAGACGAAACAGGAGACTTCCCGTCTCGTTGCAATACTGAAATGGTTGATTTAGAACGTCTAGAGGAGCCAGAAGAGATTGCTGATTTACGGGAGATGATTGCTAAACATCATAGCTATACCGGTAGTCGTAAGGCGAAGGCAGTGCTGGATGATTGGGACGGTTTCTTGCCCAAGTTTTTCAAGGTAATTCCTCGCGATTATAAGCGTGTCATTCAGTCTTTGCAGCAGGCGTTGCAAGATGGTCTTAGTGGTGACGATGCCCTGTCAGCAGCTTTTGAGGCGAATATCAAAGACGTTGCCCGGGTAGCTGGCAATTAGCACTACATAGCAACAGACGGTGGGCACTGCCCACCCGACAAGATTCAACATTCACGACACAATTTACGATTTCTCCCATGGGTAAACCAACCGGCTTTCTCGAATATACTCGCGAAATAGCACCAGATGTTTCGCCGTTAATGCGTGTCAAACACTGGCAAGAGTTTCATACGCCGTTGCCCGATGCAAAATTGCGTAACCAAACCGCACGCTGCATGGACTGTGGTACACCCTTTTGCCATACGGGCAACACCATTAATCGCATGGCCAGCGGCTGCCCGATCAACAACCTTATTCCTGAGTGGAATGATCTGGTGTATCGCGGCCTATGGAAAGAGGCGTTAGACCGTTTGCACAAGACCAACAACTTTCCTGAGTTTACCGGTCGGGTATGCCCTGCTCCCTGTGAAGGAGCCTGTGTGTTGGGCATCCACAATCCACCCGTAACGATTAAAAATATTGAGCACGCCATTATTGATAAAGGCTGGGAAGAAGGGTGGGTGGTTGCAGAACCCCCAGAGAAGCGGACGGGTAAAACTGTCGCTGTGGTGGGGTCTGGACCTGCTGGTTTGTCGGCGGCGGCTCAGCTCAATAAGGCCGGTCATTTGGTGACGGTGTACGAGCGAGCAGATCGACCTGGCGGCTTACTGATGTACGGCATACCTAATATGAAGCTT
>JAHQVZ010000329.1 GCA_019634055.1 Leptolyngbyaceae cyanobacterium MAG.088 | reverse complement strand
TAAAGAGTGTCTTATTAAATGAAAAAAATAGTTGAAAAGTCTGACTTTGTTCTGACTCCCTATATGCAGAGCAATGATTGGCGTGCTATATACCAAGTCTTAAATACGCTAATTCCATATGTCTTGTTATGGGTTTTAGCTGTCAAAGCAGTCAGTATTTCTATTTGGCTTCTGCTTCTAATAATTCCGTTATTAGTGCTTTTCTCATTGCGATGTTTTTCGTTAATGCATGATTGTGGGCACTACTCACTTTTTAGATCTAAAAAAGTAAACCGTATCGTCGGATTTATTTTTGGTTTGGTAAATGCCATGCCCCAATATTGGTGGTCGCGTGACCATGCTTATCATCACAAAACCAATGGTGACTGGGAGCGATATCGAGGTATTGGTGATTTCCTATCCACTAAAGAATATGCAGAGCTCACTCCATCGGATCAAAAACTCTATGGGGTGCTCAGACATCCACTGATGGCATTTCCAGGGGGCTTTTTCTATCTGGCATTCAAACCAAGAATCATTTTTATCCTGGGAGTTTATGATTTTATTCGTCATAGTTTAAGCTGCTTCAGGGCTGATCCTAAGACTGATTTTTCAGCCATAATTGCGTCTCATCAACCTAAGCACTGGTCTACTGCAGCAGAATTTTGGGATATTCTGCTAAATAATATTTTCGTGGTTGGTGGATGGATATTGTTTAGTCATTGGTTGGGGGCAGGGTTTTTCTTAGGAATTTATTCTGTGGTACTCACGCTTTCGGCTGCCATCTTTATTAATGTGTTTTTTGTACAGCACAATTTTGATGGAGCCTATGCCCATAAAACAGAGGGGTGGGATTATTTGGCAGGGGCAATCGAAGGGAGTAGTTATTTAGAGTTGCCTTGGATTTTAAAATGGTTTACGGCGGATATCAGCTACCACAATATTCATCATCTTTCTGAAAGAATCCCGAATTACAATCTCCAGGCGTGCCATCAAGAAAATGCCCACTTACTTACCCAGGCAAGAACAATTCGCATGGGTGAGATCCTTGACTGCGCTAAATTTATTCTGTGGGATTCTGACGAGAATAAGCTGGTTTCTATCCAATCGTTCCAACGAAGTCAGGCCAATGCTTTCTCGTAAATTCGATAGGTCTTGTAGATTTTTGCACCAGTGCTTTCGATAATGTTGCGCGATCTCATATTGTCCTCATATACCCAGGACAACTCGGCACGTTTGTAGCGGCTGGTCTTTTCCGAGCCCCCTTGCATGCCCAAATACACCACTGCCAATGCCACCATTTTTCGACTATATTCTGGCAGCGTACAAATAGCTAAAACCCTGGCCTGGTCAATTTTTCGACGATACCAAAGAAACTTGAGAATGCCACAAATGTTCAGCTTACCGTTCACATGTTTCAGGGCGATGTTGTAATCCGGTAGAGCCATAAAAAAGCCCACCATCTTGTTATCCGACTCTTTTTTAAGATCTTCTGCAATTACGAAGATATCTGTATCTACCAGGCTCTGAAGCTCTCTCGCTTCCTCCATAAACTCTTCTTCGGTGCGAGCGCTGGAACTCCAATTGTAGGTAAATGCGGTGGTAAATAGCTCGTAAATGTGGCGACAATCCTGTTCAAACGCCTCGCCTTTAGTGTGAATAGTGCGAAACGTAATGCCTGCTTTTTGTGCAATTTTATAGCCGCGCTCAAAGGTGTCGGGTAAGGGGTTATCCAAACGGAAATCATAAGCATAGGCATCTTTAGCCTTATGCCACCCATTGGACTCCATCATGTCTAGATAATACTTGGGGTTATAAGGCATCATCATGATCGGATCTGAATCAAACCCATCCGCTAAAAAGAGGCAGTTGTTGTGGGTAGATAAATCAATTGGTCCCCGAGCAATAGACATGCCCTGTTGTTTAAGCCAACTAGTCGCCTCATCTAATAGTGCTTGACCGATCTCAAGACTCTCAATGCACTCAAAAAAACCAATTAGCCCAACAGCCTCAGCTTCTCGATCAAGTAGACGGTTGTTGACAGCGGCCACTATTCGCCCTACGGGTTGTTCTCCCTGGTGAGCAATAAACTGCTGGAGTTTACCGTATTGAAAAAAAGAATTATTGTCAGAAAACTGTTTAGCCGTACTTGATTCAATCGGAGCAACCCAATGAGGGTCATCTCGATAAACATAGGCTGGAACAGCAAGAAAATCTGCCTGGTCGGTGGGGGTAGCAACCGGCTTAATGGAGAAGTTACTCATGGGGGAATGTGAGTAGTCAGTAGTGAATAGTGAATGGTAAATCGTGCTTGAAGTTAGATCATTTCGCTACCAAAAAGCCAACGGCTCGATCTGCTCCTACTCACCACTCACTACTCACCATTCACTCTCTATGCATACTGAGCAACGGCACCGCCAAGTTTCTGCCGCACAGCCGTCATTGACTCTACTAACTGATCCATTTCGGCTTGGGTGTGCAGAGCATTGGCCGTAATTCGCAGCCGGGGCTTGGCGATAAACCAAATAGCTGAAACCCAGATACCATGCTCTTCCATGAGGGCACGGGCAAAGGATTTAGGATCTAAGTCTGGTGGCAGCAATACAGGCACCACATTAGTTTCACCGATGGCATCAAACCCAGCGGCAATTAACTTAGAACGCAAGTAGCGCGTATTGGCCTGCAGTTTAGCCACACGCTCTGGTTGAGCGCGGACCTGGCGAATGCTCTCTAGCGCAGCGGCTGTGACCGGTGGCGGTAGAGAAATTGTACCAATGGATGTGGGGGACACATCTAACAGATCGATCAGCTCACGGTTGGGCGAACTAATCGCGGCTCCTGCTGAACCGGCAAACTTTGAAAACGTTGTCATGATGACGGGCACAATGCCACGATCAAGCACTGACTGGGGAGTAATGCCGAAGTGATCATAAATGCCTTCACCTTTGCCCCCAATGGCTCCACTGGCATGGGCTTCGTCCATTACAACAATGCTGCCAGGGTAGTCTTCCATAATGTCTAGCATGCGGGGCAAGGGCACCACATCGCCATCCATGGAGAAGACAGCATCTGAAATGACAATCACCCGATCGTCAGGGCGCACATAGCGACGCATCTTGCGTTCAAGATCGTCCATATCGCAGTGGCGATATGCCTTGACGCGCACCTTAGGACTGTGGCCAAACATTTTGCCTGAACGATTATCGGCATTAACTACGGCAGCAATAATGCAGCCGTGATTAAGTACGTCACTAAAGATAATCGTCTCACGAGTATGCTGAAACCCTTGTACGGGTACCGCTAGATGGCAAAAACCATCCATTAGTGCCTGTAAGGCCATCCACGCATTGAGAAACAGTTGAGTATGAGGTAAGTGCTTGAACGCGGAAATTTCTTCCTCGAGCTGGCGGTGCAAATCAATGCGACCACTCAGCACTGAACAAGAACTGTTGGATGTGCCGTAGCGACGGATGGAGTCGATGGCAGCTTGGGTAACGGCATCATCTTGAGCCATGCCCAATACATCATTGGTACAGAACGTCAGAACCTGATGCCGTTTGCCAGTTCCCTGCTCTTCTACCTCTATTTGGTTGCCATTTTTTTGATGGCAAATGAACTTGTCAGGGTATAACCCGCTTGCATGCAAACGTTGCACGTAGTCATTAACGACTTCCACAATTTACTCCTCATCACCTACATTGAGCATATCAATCAACCAAGATCTGAGCTAAAAGCCGAACAACCTTTGGCAACAGGCCTTGACAACCAGGCTTGGGTATCCCAAGCGGGCGAATCACACAAGCATACCGTTACTAACCTCCTGAGATGGTTGGATAGAAGACTCTTTTGGTATCTCCAGAGAAGATGAATGAGGAACTTCTAAACGCTCATACTGACCGACAATGACCCGCTGTAGAGCAATAATTGCCGGATTAACTTCGACGTAGTTGCGATGGGGGTCGATGGAATAGTTACGCTGCTCACTTTCCATCATTTCTACGTCTTGATGTAAAAACTTGAGAAAAATACTGTTCAAAATTACTTTCTCTAGCACCTTAGCCAGTGGACCACTCAGTAACCATTGAGGCAATGGCAACTTAAGAAATAACAGCGAAAAAGATCTGGTTTCCGTTGGACCCACTGGCAAACGCATTAGATAAAGAGAGGATACAGACTCTAAAGCAGTTGCGTAGTGGGGGTATTGATAGCGAATGGAAACTGTACGAGTGGTACTGTCGCTGCCTTTAGCTCCCAAGCCAAGGAGTTTACTCAGGAAACCCTCATAGGAAACTTGGTAATCGGCTGACACGCCATCGTCATCCTGCTTAAGATTCAGTAGCTTAGGGTCATACCAGCCTTGAAGATCTTTGTGTAGAAACCCATGAAATACATCCATCGTATTTTCATTACAGATGGAGAAATGAGCTTTAAAGTGACCTGGAATGCGTACCATAAACCAGCCTGGCTGACCGTACTGAGGGACGTCTGGCAAGGGTTGCTGGTCGGCGAGTTCTTGTTTTCCTGGAAAGACCCAAATAATTCCGTATGCTTCACGGGTTGGGTAGTTTTGAGCCTGAGCACAGGGCAGTTTTTGGTCTTTAGGAAAATAGGGAATACTAACGCATTCACCATTACTGTTGAATTCCCAGCCATGGTAAGGACAAACTAAGTTGTTTCCGTGTACTTCTCCGCGATGAAGTTCTACACCTTTATGGGGACAGGCATCAGCTAGAACGTTCACTGTTCCATCGGCATTGCGGTAAACCGCTAAGGACTCTTCCCATACATGAACAGGAACCACTTCTCCAATCTTGAGCTGATCGGCCCAAAGTACTGGATACCAATAATTAGGATTAATACCAACAGCGCGTGCACGCCGGTATATTGGTTGACCTTTAAGAACAGCAGACGCTTCCATTTTCTAAAGCTAGAAATTAAGGGTTGAGATCAAATAAAGCTTATTTATGTCCAGGACTAAAATTTTTCCGTAGAAGAATCTACTGGTTTCAACTTGGACATGGTTTAGCAACAAAGTTATTCCACTGTACGAGACCTATCTTGATTTTTACTGAGTAAAGCCTCAGTATGCTCAGATTTTTGACTCAAATCGGGTGTGATCGTTGTTGCAGTATGACGGCAGCAAAAACACTACCGTCATCACTTAGTGACGCTTCGCGAACTGGCAATGAAGTCCAGTAAAAATGTTCTAGCGGTCGGCTAGAACATGAACAGCCAGCTCGAAGACCAATAGACATATGCACGTAACAAAGCCGACTCAGTCGGTATAAGTTTTTGCTTATACCTGACCCTGATGACCAGTTATGGCTAATGTTAACATCTATTAACTTGTCACGAACGATTGACCCCTGGAGCTGTCTTTCCTAACAAGTGTTGTTGTGTTGCCCCCTATGACCACTGTCCAAAAGAAACCGGCTCTCCCTGAGCGATCTCATCTAAGCCTCCCACCTCCCCAAAAACCTACACGTCATTCTTGGCAAGTTTTGGCCGTTTTGATGATGGCAGGATGTCTATCGAGTGCTGCTGGTGCTGTGGTGGCACCAGTGTTTCCAGAAATTGTGGAGCATTTTGGATTGAGCAGTCGTTGGGCAGGGGTGCTGGTGAGTACCCATACGCTAACGACTGCGTTATCTAGTCTGGTGTTTGGTCTATTGGCCAGTCGTTTAGGCAGTGTGCGAATTTTGCTGTCTTGTTTGGTGGGTTATGCCGTTTTTGGTGGGGTAGGGGCTGTCGCAAATGGTTTCTGGGGTATTTTATTTTCCAGGGCTTTGGTGGGAGTGGCCAGCGGTGGTATTGGGGCTGGCAGTATCGGCATTTTAAGCAATTTGTATAACGGTGAAGCCCGCACCAGGATGATGGGCTATGCCACTAGTGCCTTGGCGACAGCTACTGTGATTTTCCCGATTTTAGGTGGGTGGTTAGGGTTATATCATTGGCGCTCAGCATTTTTACTGTATGGTTTGGGGCTGCCAGTGGCGTTGGTCGGTTTGTTGCTCTTACCCAAAGGGCGACGACGGGGGGCCGATATTCCTCAAGCGGATGGTATTGGCGCTATTCTCAAGCAGAGTCGGGTTGTTTTGCTTTTGCTAGCGTTGGCGACGGCTTCGGCGATTTTTTATGTGGTGGTGGTCTATGCGCCGCTTTATTTAAAGCAGGCTATTGATGCGTCTTCATTACTGAATGGGTTTGTATTGGCTGCACGGTCTGTGGGTGCGGCGGTCATTGCAGCGGTGGGTGCGGCGAAGGTGTCGAAACGATTGGGGGCTGGGGGTGCGATCGCAACCGGCTTTCTACTCATGGCTATTTCCCTGGCGACTATCCCCAGCGTTTTAGAACCGTCGCTGATGCTTTTAGCAGGGTTAATCTTTGGCCTTGGGTTTGGTCTGGTGATGCCTAATTTTTATAGTGCCCTGGCAGATATTTCTCCCGATTCTCAGCGCTCTGGAGTGTTAGCTATTGGCACGGGCTGTGCTTCTTTGGGGCAGTTTATTTCGCCATTTATTTTTGGTCCCATTTGGGCTAGTGCAGGCACCCAGGTGTTTTACACTGCAGCAGCCATTGCTGCTACGGTAGGTGTGCTGAACTGGTTACGTCGCTAGACTTCGCCATGATCCTTAAAAAGTCCCTACTGACGTTTCTAAAAACGGGGGCCATTCCCCTGCTGCTGGCTGTTGTGGCGTTTCGGCAAATTGTGCTAGTTCATATTGCCGGACTGAGCCCCTGGCACGGTGGTGGATTTGGGATGTTTGCCTCAATGGATCGTGACGAACGTCGGGTGGTGACTGCTCAGCTAGCGTGTGACCCAACTGAAACGCTAGCCTTACCAGGTTTATTGACGGATGCGCCTGGGCTAATCAACGATCAAACCTATACTCACATCACCACGTTTCCGACAGACCATCAGCTCCAGCGTCTAGGTAAATTGCTGGCTACTAATAGCTCAGCAGCGACGAAACCTATTGCTGAGTTACAAAATGAGACCCCATGTGATGGCTCGTTACAGCTCCAAGCATGGCGACTAATTTATGAGAATGGTGCTATTGCCTACGAACCTATTACTGAGCTAGTTGAGGTGCAGCCGTGACCTGGGTTAAGCAATGGAATCTGTGGCTGAGTAGCTTAATGCAGCCGCCTGTTTATTTATTGGTACTGCGGCTAACCACGATTTTGCTATTGCTCCATGGCATTGACCATTGGCGGTGGACCATGCTGCCAGAAAAAGTGCTGGCGTTAGCCATGCTGGTCAATGTGCCCCTGGTGCGAAATCGCTGGGCTTGGCTGGCCATGAGTGTATTTCTGGTGGTCAATAATTTATGGCATTGGTCTGCATTGGTAAACCATGAATTTCTCTATACCTATTGGGTGCTGGTGTGTACGCTTGCGGTTTGGAGCCGCACGCCCAAGCAGGTGCTGCGCTGGAATGCCCGTTGGCTAATTGGCCTGTGTTTTTTATTTGCCACCCTTTGGAAGTTTATCGGTGGCGAATATTTAGACGGCTCGTTTTTACATTTAACGTTTTTGCTAGACCATCGGCTTGCTATGGGGGCGTTTTTCTTTGGGGGGCTGGACCTGTCCACCCTGGAGGAAAATCGTCAGATATTTGAAACATTGCAAACGTCAGGGGCTATTTTAGGGCCACAGCAACTGACCACGACGACCCGGATGCTCGTAGCCAGCGTAGTACTGTCCTACTGGACAATTCTGATCGAAGGGTTAGTGGCCGCAAGCTTTTTGTTGCCCATCCGGCGGCTGTATAAAAAACGTGACTGGTTACTTCTACTCTTTGTGTTGACCACTTACACAGTGATTCCAGTTTTAGGATTTGGGGCTTTGCTAATGGTCATGGGCCTCATTCAATCAAAAAGCAATTTGGTAGCCCGTATTTATCTAGGATTACTGATACTTATGCCCCTATGGATGCCTTTACCCCAGGGAGTTTTCTGGCTAATTCAAAATGTGATTTTAGGAAGTGTTTAGAACAAGGCAAAATCATTAATAAAATAAGGTTGATGATATGTGGTTCTAAAGACATATCTTCTAGACTTGCGAATACTATCCTACCCGTGTGTCCGGAGATTCTTGTAATAGCCATAGGCCGCTATAGGTCATGCCTGAATCGTCAGGACGAATAAGCAAAAAATGTAATCCCTTTGCAGTCGTTTTACGCTGTTCAAAGGCATTGGCAGCGCCGCGAACATCCGTATCTTCAAACGTGGTAAGCACGAAACGTTCCGTTAAGCCTGCTTCTAGAATTAATCCGTCGGGCGCTCCGGCTATGTATTGCAAAAATGTCGGGCGTACCGAATCTATCCACTGCGCCAGCCCCATAGAGCGTCTGCCGCCATCAATCACCACACCCGGAATTAAGACAGTGCTCGATAGGCCAATTTCTAAGGGCAGTAACTCCTTAGGAATAGAGCGTACCGGGATAACTTCGTATTGAAACCGCAGCAGATCTGCATTAGACAAACCAGCAAACCGCCAGGTATCGCCCCAGAGATTATCGGGTAGCGGAATCGGTGTGGAGCGTTCAATGGCAAATGGCGAATAGGGCTCTCCAGTGTAGGTTTTAAGGTTGGGATACCAGGCCGTGCGCTGACGTAACCACTGTTTTAGGGTGGGTAAATTCCGTTTGGGCTCTACGGGAATGTCCAGTTCTCGACAGGCAACTTCCGTTAAAGTCTGGGTCTGGGGCCGAAAAACCTGAATTTGTTTAGGACGATAGCCCGCTCGATGGATAGCCTGCTTGAGCTGGTGACGGAGCCACATAGCATTGGCTTCAGCCTGAGGGCAGTTGGCTGCATAGCTGAAGTCCATTTTGGGGTTGCACAATAGCAGTTCCCACAGGGGCTGATTGTCTGTGTTTTTTAAGGGGCGTCGATAGAAGTCTAGTTGCCAGGGGGGGCTCATGCCGTTCTAATATGCGGTCTAACCTACTGTTTAAGTTAACAGTAGAGCTGATTAACGTAGTCAGATACCATGCGATCACTATTAAAAATAGGCGCAATAGTACGGATGGAAGCTTTCATCCGTTTGACCCAGCTGCGTGGAACATGATTGCGATCGCAATCGTAATACAACCGCACAATGTCCCGTTCTAGCTGAGCGTAAAACGATTCTGAATCTATCGTATCCTGAACCTCTTGGTCTTTGGTTTCCGCATCTTCACCAATGGCCCAACCGTTGAGGTGAGGTTTGTAGCCTTCACACCACCAGCCATCTAAAACACTAAAGTTAATACCGCCGTTTAGAGCCACTTTCTGGCCGCTAGTACCCGATGCTTCCAATGGGCGTCGGGGGGTATTTAGCCATAGATCAATGCCCTGCACCATCAGCTTGGCGGTGTACATGTCATAGTCTTCGATAAAGGCAATCCGGTCCCGCAGGTCTGGATGACAGCTCCATTCCATAATCCGTTGGATAATGCGTTTACCGACGGTGTCGTTGGGACGTGCCTTACCTGCAATGATCAGCTGTACCGGACGCTTGGGGTTAGAAAAAATACGCGTGAGCCGTTCTAGATCGCGAAAAATGAGATCGCTACGTTTGTAGTCGCTAAAACGCCGAGCAAAGCCAAGGGTCAGTACCTTTGGGTCTAGCAGACGCTCTACTGCATTAATATCATCCGAACATTCGTTGCGATCACAGCGGGCCTTGAGCACCCGATCGCGAGCATAGGCAATCAGTCTAGCTTTGAGAATCTGGTGCCGTTGCCACAAACGCTCATCGGGGATATTTTCGATTTTGCTCCAGGTTTCTGGGTCACTAATGTTTTCAGCCCAGCGTTTGCCTAAATAATCTTGGTAGAGGTCTTCTAAGAGCGGCGCGATCCAACTACGGGCATGGATGCCGTTAGTAACGTAGCCAATGGGTGCCTTTTTGTCTGACCGCTCGGCATATAGGTTTTGCCACAGATGACGAGACACTTCGCCATGGCGTTTACTCACAGCGTTAGCCGAGCGGGTTAGCTGCAGTGCCAATGCCGTCATACTAAACACCTCAGAATTAGACGCCTGACCCCCCAGTGCCAAGAATTCTGAGCGTTCCAGGCCGAGTTTGGGCCAGTATTTAGCAAAGTAGCTGTCCATCATGCTGACGGAAAATACCTGGCCGGTGGGGACTGGGGTATGGGTGGTAAAGATGGTGCGATCGCACACATAGGATTTGACATCATCCAGGGTGCCGCCCATTTGCTCTAGCTCAAATCGGGCTAGCTCCAATAGGGCAAACGCCGCATGGACATCGTTGAGATGGTAAATAGCAGGTTCAATTCCCAGGGCCTGTAGCATGCGCACGCCCCCAATGCCCAACAAAATCTCTTGGGCCAGTTGCCGATCAGGATCACCGCTGTAGAGCTGTCCCGTAATCTGGCGGTCGTCACTATCATTCTCAATGACGTCTGTGTCTAACAGATACAGCAGACTTCGCCCCACCTGCACCTGCCACACTTGGGCCTTGACCATGCGCTGGCGAATGGTGACTCGGATTTTCAGCCGTTGTCCGTGCTCATTACAAACAGGCGTCAATGGCAGATTTTCAAAGTCGTTATCTTTATAGTGGACTTCTTGCCAGCCACTGCGATTCAATTTTTGCGAGAAATAGCCCTGGTGATAAAGCAACCCTACCCCCACCATCGGTAGCCCTAAATCCGAGGCTGACTTGAGATGGTCCCCGGCCAATACACCGAGACCGCCACAGTACAATGGGAGTGATTCATGGATGCCGTACTCGATGCAAAAATAAGCAACCGGATTATCGAGGGTGATGCTGGGGGCTGCCTTCTGACCCCAGGTCTGATCTCGGTTTAGATAGGTTTGAAATTCTGTAGCCAGTGTTTGCAAGCGTTTTAAATAATTAGGATCTTCGGCTAGCTGCCAAAGCCGTTCGGGGGTGATAGCCTGCATCAGTGCCACCGGATTGTGTTGACAGTCTTGCCATAGATCAGGGGCCAATACACGAAACAGAGACCCTCGCTCCGATGTCCAGCTCCACCAGTAGTTATAGATAAACTGCGTCAGCGGCTTTAGGGGGGGAGGAAGCTTGGCATTGAGGGAGCGACGAAGATTCATGGGTTAACAAATGTAGATAACAGGTTGGCGTTAATGGTCCGTCAAGACTAAAACTCCGGTGAAAACCTGCTGCGGTATAGTAAACCAGTCTTAGATCCTGAGTATGGCCCCAGCACTTACCCAATTTGGTCAACAGATGTCCCACCTAACGGGGGTGAGGGCGATTATGAAAGATATCATCGAAACCCTGCAGTCGGAGCAGTCTGCAGAGTTTATTAACCTCAGTGCAGGTAATCCGGTGATTTTGCCTGAGGTGGAGCAACTGTGGCGTGCCTGTACAGGTGAACTATTGGATAGTTCAGACTATGGCGAGGTGGTTTGCCGTTATGGATCGAGTCGAGGCTATGAGCCATTAATTGATGCGATCGCAACCGACTTTAATCAACGGTACAAGCTCAACCTAAAAGCAGAGAATATTTTAATTACCCCTGGTAGCCAATCCCTCTACTTTCTGGCCGCCAATGCATTGGGAGGGTACACACCGGCTGGTGAACTTAAGGAAATTATCTTACCCTTAAGCCCCGACTACACAGGCTATGGCGGTGTGGCCCTTTATCCAGAGGCAGTGCGGGCTTATCGACCAAAGCTAGAGCTAGACAGGGTAGCCCATAGATTTAAATATCGACCTGATTTTAGTCAGCTAACCATCGGTGATCAGACCGGATTCGTCTTGTTTTCTCGCCCCTGCAATCCCACAGGCAATGTGCTCACCGACGAAGAGGTCACCCGGATTACTAGTTTGGCGGCTAATGTCCCCGTATTTATTGACTCGGCCTATGCCCCCCCATTCCCGGCTTTAAATTTTACCGCCATGACACCGGTGCTTACCCCCAATGTGGTCCACTGCATTAGTCTTTCAAAAGCGGGCCTACCGGGCGAGCGAGTGGGGATTGCCATCGGTGATGCTGCCGTTATTCGGGTACTGGAATCGTTTCAAACAAATCTATGTATTCATTCCTCCCGCTATGGTCAGGCCATTGCTGCCCGGGCCATCGCCTCGGGTGCCCTGGCCGAAATCGCGACAACTGTGATTCGACCCCATTACCAACAAAAATTTGCAGTGATCGAAGCCACCCTGGATGACGCCATGCCCGATGTGCCCTGGTATTTACATCAGGCAGAAGGCTCAATTTTTGCCTGGCTATGGCTTCAGGATCTACCGATGGACGATCAGGCGTTTTATCAGGCCCTCAAACGCTACGGGGTGATTATTGTGCCTGGCAGTCCCTTTTTTCCTGGTCTTAAAGACGACTGGCCTCATAAGCACGAGTGCTTCCGTATTAGTCTGACAGATACGGCGGAGCGCATTGAGGTTGCGATTCGTCGTCTGGCTAAGCTGACTGAAGAGGTCTACAGTCAACGTGCAATAGATTAGCTTGATGTCTCTAGAGGACCCTTCGCCCCTTGCCGATTGCATCACCATCACCACCTATGCCTGATTCCCAAACTTTCTCAACCGACTGGCTTGCTATCGGTCGCATCGTCGGTCCCCATGGCCTTAATGGCGAAGTTAGAGTCTACCCCGACAGTGACTTCCCAGAACGATTTGAACAGCCGGGAGACCGTTGGCTACTAAAGCCAGGAGCGAGTCAGCCGGAACCGATCACGCTAGTAAAGGGACGGTTTCAAGAGGGTAAAGGGCTATATATTCTCAAACTGGGTGGGATTGACTCTCGCGATCAGGCAGAGGCTTTACGGAATACCCAGCTATTAGTGGCTGCTGACGATCGCTTACCTCTCGAACCAGGCGAATTTCATGTCGGTGACTTAATGGGGTTAGCCGTTATTTTGCAGGCGACCGGAGAAAATCTTGGGACTGTGATCGACGTTTATCGAGCTGGTAACGATCTGCTTGAAGTTGCCTTAGACACGGATAGTTCGGAACCTGTTAAAACAACGCCGCGTACTGTACTAATCCCCTTTGTAGAGGCCATTGTACCGGTGGTGGATTTAAAGCAAAGACGGGTGGAGATTACTCCACCGGCTGGCTTAATTGAGTAAGGTTTTTAGCCGCATCAGTAGCTAATAATCCCGATGCCTGGGCCTGATTGGTTAATAGTTGCCGAATCCTGGCCAGAGTTTGAGGATCGTCAATGCGCTGTTCTTGATAACCTCGCTGCCATACAGGGGCACCTGGTACGCCTCTGACCAGATTAATGCGTTTCGCCGCGGCGGCTTTAAAGCCAGCCACAAATGATGATAGAGCACGCGGCTTCGTCGTACTTTGCCGCGTATAGCCAGATGACATTGGACCATCATTGTTAACGATGACAATTAATGCCCGCATACCATTGGGGACTACTGTCCAATGATCTAGCGTGATATCGCGCTGGTGAGTGGTTGCTATCTGCTGCCATTCGTCAGCAGCAATCTGTCCCGCATAATTGAGCTGTGTTTGTTCCCCTAACACATCACCAAACAGACACTCTTCCTGGTGGGTTAATAGGTGAATATGATAAAACGTGGCGCTGGATTGGGAGAGCCCCAACGGGAATGTACTAGCCAACCTTTCCTCAGTGCCTATCCAGGCATTGTGTTATTTTCTGTTGGTCTAGATTGCCCAAAAAAAACGATGAATTCTCGTCAGAGAAAACATAAATACCAATAACCAGAGTGCTTTAACGAACACCTTCATATTGGCCAAGCAGAAAAATATTGACTAATAATTGACTTAAAAAAAGTAATTAAATGGGCAGAGCGAGACTCGAACTCGCATGACCAAAGGCCGCCACATTTTGAGTGTGGTGCGTCTACCAATTTCGCCATCCGCCCGTTGTCTCACTATTATAGTGGATACTGCGCGTTTGTAATAACTTTTGATAATCTTGGCTGCCATGCCATTGTGTAATTTCTTTGGCCCTTAACACCGGCACGGGATGCGTTAATTCTTGGGTACGCATTTCTTTTAGCAGGGCCCCGAGCTGATCTTGGCTTAAATTTTCGTAGGCATTGGCCTGCTCTAAAAAGGCATCAAGATTGAGCTGAGCTGACAAGTTGGGAGAGCCTCCGGCCAGTTTCATCAATACTGAGGCAACCGTTCGGGAGTTTTGACTAACTAAGAGGGCCGCGCGATCGCAGGTAAATTCAGCACAACGCACCCACTTTAAAATCTGACTTTGCAAATTTTGGGTTACCACCGGCCCCAACGGCAGCTGACTGGCCGCAAGGGCCAGTAAATTAGCCAATGTTAGGTATACACCGTGGTCACACTTTAAGTGGCCCAGTTCATGGCCGATAACGGCCTGTAGCTCCCGATCATTCAGCAGCTCAATCAGGGATGTATGGACCACAATAAACGGCTGTTTGCCACGCATGGCAAAGGTGTAGGCATTAGGAACCG
>JAHQVZ010000328.1 GCA_019634055.1 Leptolyngbyaceae cyanobacterium MAG.088 | reverse complement strand
GGATAGCTTCGTGAACTTAATCAAGCAACTTTTTGGGTCGCTTTGGTGGCTTAGACATCCTGAAGTATGAGGAAATCTTTGTAAGCAATACAGATGCCTTGCTTACTTTTTGTTCGTATCTATTCCGTAACGTCTTGATAAAGCTCTTGCTGACGCCAAAGTGATTAGGCCGAAAGTTTCAGCCTAATATCCCGAAATGGAAGATATTCTTGAAAGTTTCAGTCTAATCTGCCAAAACGTTTAATATTTAACAAAAAGTCAGTCTAATCTCTCCTAAGAGGAGATTAGACTGACTTTTTCAATAGAATAATAGTTAGGCAGCTCGGAGGCAAAGATATTTGTTGTGATTATGGTGGTGACATTGAATCTCGTAGGTGCTCATCAATCAGGTGTTACCGCAACTTGTTCACGCACAGAACAATACATATAAACAAGGAGTCAGACCATGTTCGGCAACATGATTTCCAATATGATGGTCAAGCCATTCCAATCGCCGTTGTTCGACAGTCCCACGAATTATGGTCTCGACTACGAAGACATTGAGTTCAAAGCGCGTGATGGCGTGACCCTGCGGGGGTGGTTGATCAACGGCGGTAAGGATCGCGTAATCGTTCAAAGCCATTTCGGCGTACAGTGCAATCGTGGTGGCTGGTCTCCTAAAGGCAAAGGCCCGATTAAACCCTGGAAAGAGGACATCAAATTTCTGCGTCAAGCCAAATATCTATCAGAACACGGCTATTCAGTGTTGATGTACGACCTTCGGGGACATGGAGAAAGTGACCTTGGCACAATCCCGTGGGTCAGCTGGGGGCCAGAGGAGGCTAAGGATGTAATCGCAGCGGTAGATTCTGTTTCTACTCACCCCCACTTCGAGAATGCCAGCATTGGCCTGCTCAGCATCTGCATGGGCGCAGCATCGACCACCTATGCCTATGGGTTGTCTGACGGTTTAATCAGTCGTGAAAATGTGAAGGCACTGATCGCCGTTCAACCCCTACTCTATAGTTACTTTGTGAAGGCGTTAGGCATGCCTGGGTTCATGGAGCGCTCAGGTGCAAATGTCTCCCGTCAGCGACTCGGTTTTGATATGGCCAAGCCTAACTTCATTGATGACGCACCAAACATCAACGTACCTACACTCGTGATTCAGAACAAGAATGATCCTTGGACAAACATGGATATGGTGCGTTCATACTACAGTGCCCTGACTGTAGAGAAAGAGATACGGATGCTCGACTTGGATAAAAGCCGTTTTGCTGCTTATGACTATCTGGGTTATGCGCCTGAGGAGTTCATTGGTTGGTTCGATAAACATCTCTGATCCGGCTAGAAGCAATAGCATCCCTGGCTAGCTGAGATATTAAACGGCTAACTCATCCCGATAAGGATTGACTCATCCTAATAAGTTTTTATAGTCTGCCTCGTATTCCATTAATCACGTTAATCCGAATCTGAATGAGCCACCTAACCCTACGCAGGAGCGGACGGAATTTATGATTTGAGCATTGACGCAAAAATGTTGGCCACCGCTCAGCTCCATGTTATGTGGCAACATGACACCCTTCTCTTTGATTCAACAGCCTAATCACACCAATGGGCGTCACGATTAACACGCTTCACCACATAGATGGTCACCACGATCGCCATTTTGGTTCCATCACGCACAACGGTCAGACACTTGATGCAGTGCTGGTCGGCCCATATGATCAACTTCAATCGTTGCTTCACTCTGACGCGACCGCAGAATATGAACTCGACGAGATCACCTCCGTCGAGTCCGGACTGGATAAGGACGATGCGTTGTCCGGGTTTTTCCCGTTAACGGACAACCAAATTGCAGTCGATGGCTCAATTCACAGCGAAACCAAAATCGACGAGCTTGTCAGCGTACTCGACATTTACATTCAAAACGGGGCCGACTTTCTCGCCGTCTCAAGCGAGCAGCTTGGGCAAAAGCCACCGGTCGGCAGTAGAATCAAGATTGTGGGCAAGGGGTTACACGTCTATCCAACGTTCATTTAGGCCTGCGCAATGCCTCATAACAAGGCTTTGCACCGGAGTGATGGACAGCTCGCGTTCTGTTTTTCATACACCGTTTGCCACTTCCCGGTGAACTTGGTCATGATGCAGCTTAGTCTTGGGCTTTGGTAGTAGCTTGAAACATATCTGTCAAAGTTCGGTATCCAGCCAACTTGCTTCTCAATCGATTACACTCATCCAGCAAAGTATTGAGTTCCGCAGCAACTTTCCAGGGATTTCGACCTTGAAAAGGAGCACATACATAGCTTAAGGAAACATGGAAAACTTCTATGGAATAGACGTTATCTATAATAGAGCTGTAGCTAAAGCCTATTGATATCTGTCTATGCTAGCCACCAGCGAATCCCTCAAACAGGATATTGAAAAGCTCACTGACGAGCAGCTTCAGCAAGTTGCTGAGTTTATCGCTTTCCTTCGATTTCAGGAAAAACGGAAACGTATAATCCTCGATCCGGTCCTTTTAGCTCCGCTTGCAACTGAGTTTTCAGAGGAAGATCGTGCCCTTGCAGAATCAGGCATGGGCGACTATGCGGATATGCTTGCTCAAGAAGATCAACTATGACCAAGCAATTGAAGCGTGGAGAAGTCTGGTTAGCAAATCTCGATCCTACTCAAGGCTCTGAGCAAGCTGGTATTCGCCCCGTCATTATTTTTCAGAACGATATTGTTTCAAAGTTTTCTACGACAACGATTACTATTCCCCTGACAACAAATAAACGTCGTGCTTCTTTGCCAATTTGCGTGATGATAAAACAAGGAGATGGTGGGCTACGACAAGATTCTGTAGCACTTTGTTTTCAGCTTCGGGTATTGGATAAAACACGGTTGATTAAGCGTTTAGGACAACTCAATCCACAGACAATCGCTGAGCTTGAAGAGGTAGTTTTAGTAACCCTGGGATACGATTTGTAACAATAGCGATTTGCCTAGCCAGCATAACATAGTCCCTGAGGCGGACGAGGTCAATAGAAAAAGCTAAACTTCTTTTTCCTGTCTAAGCGTGAGTGTAAATTCAGACATTCAGGATTGACCTGATACTCAGTTGCTCAGGGAAGAAACTGTTCTCTTTTAGGAGAGGTTTGCTCTGCTGTATGACGTTGATACGGATTAGCTATTCATGGGATATTGCTCCAAATGACTGCATCGAGTGATCGATTTTTTGTGGTTTTATCATCTGTTCGAAAGTACTACTGGTTCTTTTTTCATTGTTGTTTAGACTGTTTTTGAACGCCTAACAGCTTTGCTAGTGGAGACTTTTTTCGTCTCAGTGCAGCTATATATTTTTCTTCATCATAAGGCACTCCATCTTGCCAACAACGCCAGAGAATTCTTCCCCATTTATAGGCCAAGGCCCGAATCGCTTTGGGATGGCTTTTTCCTGCTTGCTTCTGTTGTAGATAAAAAGCTTGCGACCAGGTTGAATGGCGACGTGCCTGGTCCACCCATTCCACAAAGGTTTGTCTGAGGAAAATCGGACATGACCAACGCCAATGGACCCAGCACTTTTTACCACTTTCTTCCTTGACTGGGGCAATCCCGATATAGCTCATAAAAGCCTGGGCTGACCTAAATCGCGTGCGGTCTTCGCCAAACGCGACTAACAGTCGTGGCGCTAGATGCGGTCCGGCTCCTGGTAAGGCTTGAAATAACTCGGCATCGGGTAAGGATTCAAACAACTCAGCAATCTTCTGATTGAATTTGGTTAATTGTTGCAAAACAACTTTAAGCAGAGTAATGAGACTTAACGTCAGTGTTTTAGCGGGTATCACAATGGCATCATCTTCGGTCAGCGGTGGGCCAGCGTCTTTGATTTGCTCAATCCTGCGCTGAATAGCACTCCGTCGGACGACATGATGACGATGGAAAAACTGAGTGAGCGTTTCAGGGGTGGCTGCTTGAGCTGCTTTGACATCGTCGAACTGCTCAATGAAGTCACAAAAGACCTGAGTATCCTTATCTCTAAACCAATCAAGGACTTGAGGAAAATAGGATTTGAGTGACGCGGTGATGCGGTTGGTCAAACGGACTTTTTCGCCCACCAACATCCGACGCGATTCTACCCATTGCCTGAGGGCACGATGCTGAGGACAGCCTGCCACCCAAGCGGTTAGTTTATCGCCATGCTTACGCATTAACTCCACCAAGATACGAGCATCCACCGGGTCAGACTTGGCTCGTGATGGTTGAAATGCTTTTCGATAGTTAGCTACCGTTCTGGGATTAATGGGAAACAGCACCAGATTTTCATACTGGCACAGTGCATAGAGTAGAGGGCCTCGCTTTTGTTCAAGGGCAACGGCTATTTTAGCAGTGCCATAACGCTCTCGTAGTTGAGTGACCCAATCGAGGATATCTTGAGGGCGGCTTTGAATAACACTATCTTGCCAGGTGCCTGTCGCATAATCATGTAAGGCAATGTCATTTTTTCGGTCAGCCCAGTCAATACCTACATAGGCTACATAGTCGTTAGTTGCCTGTATAGCCAAAGGAATGGTTGTTTCTGAGGCTATTGCTGTAGACTTGGTTGGAGTTGTTGTCATTATGTTAGATTAGAATCCAATTTGTTTTGTTTAATAGGGGGATGCCTGCTACCGACTTCAAGAGCGAAAAGATTATGGAAGCGATTTAATCTCCTTCCCTGAGAATTCGTTTAAGAGAAGCAGGGCAAGGACCTGAGGCGATTCGCTATGTTAGTAGTCATCAACTGACCTACGCAGGATAGTCGTCCTCTAGTCTTTGCAGGCAGCCCCCACTTCTTGACATTACGCTTTTCTAAGTAGGAGGGATAAGGAAAGGAGGGATAAAGAATATTGAGGAGCGAGGCGATATGTTAGTAGACATCCATGCTGTCGCGCGTCGGATAGTCGTCTCCTCAAAGGCTTCTTACCGGTTCGTCCCCCCATAACTGCGTCGGTGCGGACGGAGCAAAAGTTATCGACTAAAACCAAAGTTGCTGACCACCGCACAACTCGACCGTTAGATTCCTTGGAGAGGCAAACGATGAGCTGGCGACCGTATTACGAAAAGACTCAGAACCATCCTCCCGATCCAACTCTCGAGTTTGCACAAAGTCGAGTTAGCGCAGATCTACCAAAGATAGCAATTGATTGCGGGTGCGGTGCCGGCCGAAACACTGAATTACTCCGCAAGCGTGACTTCGAGGTCTTCGCGTTTGATCTTGATGATGAGGCGATCACCATTTGCTCAAAACGATTCGAGAAAGATTCTGGTGCACATTTCACAATCGATAGCTTCCAGTCATTTGAATACCCACGGGCCTCACTAACCGTTGCAAGCTACAGCCTTTTCTTCTGTCCCGCAGAAGAATTTGATGAATCTTGGCAACGCATCAGATCTTCTTTGATCCCTGGTGGTGTCTTTTATGGGACGTTTCTGGGCCCTAAAGACTCGTGGGCGATTGGTGGAGGTGCCCAAAATGGTACTTTGCCTGTCATTTCCCACGCAGAAAATGAAGTGCGAACCCTTTTTGAGGGGTTCGAGATCGAGGGGTTTGATGAGCGTAACTTTGACAGCAAGACTGTGAATGGCAGCGAGAAACACTGGCACACTTACTCTGTCATCGCGAAACGAAATCTAACATGAAATTGAAGCGGACAAAGGAACCTGTCGCTTCGGTTGCTGACGCAACCTCCGCGCCAGTCATTTGTAGGATGCGGCCCTAGCTGCGAATTCTAATACTTCACCAATAAATTTGAGAGACCGCACCATGCTCATAGATTACATAAAGCAAGCGAATTCAGTTTAAAATAGTTCCGAGGCGGCTACGGATAAAGCCTCTGACTTAGCCGCCTAACCCTACGCAGGAGCGGACAGAATGAGTAATCTTGATTTTAGTGAAAAATATTGACCGCCGCTCAGTTCCACGTAGGCGTCAGCCAGTAATAGGAGAAAAGTAATGGCGATAAAGCGGATATGGCATGGATGGACGACACCTGAAAATGCAGACAGGTATCGCAATTTATTACATGACGAAGTGTTCCCTGGCATCGAGGCAAAAAATATCCCCGGCTATATGGGCATTGAACTACTCCGCCGGGACCTTGATGATGAGGTCGAATTTATCACCATAATGACCTTTCAATCCCTACAAAACGTAATTGCCTTTCAAGGCGACGACTACACCCGTTGTTATGTACCGGAGGCAGCTCAAAAAGTATTGAAGCGCTGGGATCAGACCTCGTCGCACTACGAAGCAGTCGAGAAAAGAACCTATATTCAAAGTGACGCCTAACGCTTCGCATGTAGTGCTGAGATTTCAAATCAAATTCAATCAGTATTAAAAGTCTCTCCAGCTCCACAATATCCAAAAAATAATTATGAATGAGAGAAAGTTACAAAAACTAGATGCAGCAGTTGCGTACTTGTTAGGACAAGACGCCTTTTCAACCACTATTAAGCAATTAAATACAGACTTGGCTGCATCAACAGAAACCTTCCTATGGTCAACAATAGACTTAAACACAATTCCATGCGAACTTCCTTCAGAGATAAAATCTGGCTGGATCTTCCATCTCAGACAAGACGTTCCCTCTGGATGTCATTACCATCCCAACAGCATCCAACATATGATTGTCGTTAGCGGTCAGGGCACATCAATTGTTGGCAATGAACGCAAGACTATGCCCTCCTATGCATCAGCAAACACCCTTGCCGACAAATGGTATGTCATTGATAAAAACGTACCCCATGAGTTCATCCCAGCAAAAGCGAATATGACAGTCATCTCTTTTCACACATGCAACGCCGATGAGTTAGAAGAAATCGTCTGCGAAACCGGTGGCAAACGTCTTTATGAAGGTACTAACGCCTAATACCATAGAGCAGCGAATGGTCTACGATAGTAGAAGTGCTGAATCTATAGCCATGGTCCATTAAAACTAGGATGTTATTGAGTGAATAAACGATGAATAATTGTTCTGGTTGCGGTCATAATATACGAATCCCGAAAGGAGCTGGCACGCTACATCTCAAATTTCCTACTTTGCACACAAAAGCAAAGGCATTGTCTTTCTTAGAATCTGCAAACATCAAACTCGCCGAAAAAGGCGACTTAATCGCGATAGAAGTCCAAGAAGAAGGCCTGCTCTCAATAGTAGATTTACTTGACGATCCATTTACAAAAATTGAAGCGAATGGCATTAAGGCCTATTTCGAAGAAAAAGAACGGGAGTCAGTATTTGCAGATGTTTTCGAAGTTCGGCCACTGAGTACATTTGTCGCTCTGATTCAGTCACAATGGCTCTCTGAGTTGATCGATTCAAAATCTTACACCACCTATTTTCAACCAATAGTTGACTGTATGAGTCCAGATAACGTGCTTGGGTACGAATGTTTATTTCGTGGACTACGTGGAGAGAGTTTGCTCTCACCTGCTGATATATTCGAGACTGCCAAATCTGCTGAAATCACCCCAAAAATCGATCTAGCTGCTCGGCAATCGGCAATTGAGTGTGCAGTGCAATCCCATATTGGCGGCAAACTATTCATCAATTTTGCACCAACAGCAATCTACGATCCAGTCAACTGCCTAGCGACAACCATCGCACTACTCGAAGAGAATCAAATTCAGCCAGAGCGCGTGTGCTTCGAAATTGTAGAGACAGAAAAGATCGCAGATGTCGCAGATTTAGTGACATTGTGCAACTTTTATAGAATGCGCGGATTTAACATTGTTTTGGATGACCTTGGTGCAGGATATTCGAGCTTGACATTGATCACCCAATTAAAGCCGGGCTACGTCAAAATTGATATGGAATTGATCCGCGATGTTGACACTGATTCCTTCAAAGCTTCATATACCAAAGCACTTATTGATGCTGCCAAACGTGTTGACGTCCAAGTGATCTGCGAAGGAGTGGAGACCGATGGTGAATATCAGTGGCTCCGAGAACACGGTGCTGATTACGTGCAAGGATTTTATTTTGCCCGACCGTCGGCCACAGGCCAGTAAATAAAAATCATGCTGTCGTGATGGTCTTGTTTGGCTATATATTTGTAGCCGCATAGGCAACCGTTATGACGAGTATTCTATTCTCTCCGTAAGTCTTGATACCTTATGGTTAACGGTAGCCGTGATAAGGTCGTGCCACTATGAGGTAAAAACCATCTATGGTGCGAGAACTGGTAGGTTCGGTCGAAGCGCTCTGGCGCTACCCTGTCAAATCTATGTTGGGCGAAAAGTTAAACGATTCAGTGGTCACATCCACTGGCCTATTAGGCGATCGAGCCTATGCATTGCTAGATGTTCAGAGTGGCAAGATTGCTAGTGCCAAAAACCCCAAGAAATGGGCTAAACTGCTAGACTTCCGATCCGCATTTATGGAGCAACCCCACACTTCTGATTCCATTCCTGCCGTAAAGATTTTCCTGCCCAATGGCGACTCAATTACAAACGAAACTCCAGATGCTAGCAAGATTCTTTCTGACTTATTGGGGCAAACCATAAAAATTCTCTCCTCTGTACCAGAAGCCGCTAGCCTGGAGCAATATTGGCCCTCAGTCGAAGGAACAACTCACCAGGATGCAATCACTCAAATAGTGATGCCATCGGGAACATTCTTTGATGCCTGCTCGATCCACCTAATTACTACAGCAACCCTGGCCCGACTACAAGAACTTTATCCAGAAGGACAATTTGATCCCCGTCGATTTCGTCCCAATCTTGTCATTAAGCCAAATTCTAGCAAAATCGATTTTTTAGAAAACGACTGGGTGGACAGTACTTTAGCAATCGGCAATGAAGTTCGCCTTAGCATTGATACAGTCTGTCCCCGTTGTGTTGTTACCACGTTAGCGCAGACAGACCTTCCCAACGATCTAAATATCCTGCGAACTACAGCCCGCTACAACAAGGTAATTGCGGGTATTCGCACCTCGGTTATACAAGCAGGCACCATTCACTGCAATGACTCCATCTGGTTAGAAAAAGCTACCTAATGAAGGGACTAATGCATAACAATAACTTTGCTTTGTCGCTCACATACAGGCCATATTTACCACTGGTCGTATATCCAGCTAATGCTGCGCCGGGTCCACCAAAGGTATAAAAACGTCAGTGCCCCTAAACCAATACTGAGTAGCCAGTGGCCCGTGCTCAGGGCAGCCAGGGTCCAGGTGCCTAAACCAAAGGCAATGGCATAGGCACATAGGGTACTGGCAAGCGCGATCGCAACTTGCCAAAACCCAGGTTTTCTCCCAGACCAGAAGCCCAAACAGCCCCCTAAAACGACACCAGTACAAGCACCAACCGTGGCCCAAGTAGGGTCTTTTTCAGTCATTTGCCCAAAGCTATAAAACAGCAATATGCCCACCGAGGCAGCCCCACTGACTAATCCTGTAAGCCGTGGCGGAGCAATGCGCATCGACTGCAGCCCGACTGCGGTGGCCGCCAGGGTTAAGAATCCTGCTAGGGTAAGGGCTAACGTCCACTTGGGGTTACTGGGGCTAAGATCAATAACACTAAACAACAGGCTACTGACCGCATGGAATGTGAAGAGTGCGATCGAAACCAGGCCAATGGTGCGTAAAACCTTCTGCCAGGGCTGAAGATGTAAGCGATGCTCGCGATTTTGATTCATAAATGGCAAAAAAATCTGATCAGTGATTAACTCCTATAGGATCTACAATCACAAACCCAGTATTGCCGATTTGAACGATAAATTGTTGGTTTGGGGGATTAAATATATAGCGGTTCTCGATTGAGATGAATACATCCTGGTTGTGTAAGTGAGTAGTGAATCGTGAGTAGTGAGTGGGGTATATTCAAGCCATTTGAGAAACGCTGTAGGTTGGTTACCTTAAATAAATACCTGTTTCCTAAATTCATAGTTAGATACGATACAACCCATGTCTCAGTGGAAAAACGTTAACAACAGTTTGATCTGGCTAGGATTATTGCTACCGCTTATTTTGTACGGAATCAATGTGTTTCGTCGGCCCAGTCGAGTTGCGATCGCGCCCAAACCATTGTTTCAAGGCATTACCTACCGTCGCCAGGTCAAACAAACCCCTAGACCCCATATCATTCATATTGTCGAAATTGATCTTACCGCTCCTGGCATTACCCCCTTAGTTACCCTCGGCTATCCTGGGGCAGTTCCCGGTGATAGCTACAACCGTATTCCCGAAGAAACCTTAGCTCAGCGGACATCAGAATTTGTAGAGACCCAGGGGGTACAGCTGGCCATCAATGGAAACTTTTTCTACCCCTTTCGGGAAGTAACCCCCTGGAACTACGGTCCCCGCCCAGGTAAACGGGTAAATTCTGTTGGCATTATCATGTCTGAGGGAAAATTAGTCTCTAAACCTGAGGAAAAATGGCCATCACTGTGCTTAATGGAAAGACGAGCAGAAATTCGAGCTGATGGAACCTGTGAAGACAGCCTCCAGGCAGTGGCTGGTCAAACAGTATTATTAGAAAATGGAGAGCAAACTGAAGCCGTAACTCAGCGACTGGCCGAGGAAGGGATAAGGCCTTATCCATTTAATATTGTTGCATTAGATGCTACGGGAACCCAGTTATGGCTCATTCAAACAGATGGAAAACAGCCTTTCTATTCAGAGGGAATTACGTTACCGGAAGCAACAGATTTATTACAAGAACTAGGGGTGGAAACAGCATTACGATTAGATGGCGGCGGCTCAACAACGATGGCGATTTCAACACCTGATGGCCCTAAGGTACTCAATGTTCCGGCCCATACCAAAATTCCTGGCCGTCAGCGTCCAGTGGCAAACAACCTGGGCTTCTTTGCTAAACCATTAGTGCCATAACAGAAATGGAAAACAAAGTACGCCTCTATTTGCATCGTATACGCACCTACTATCGATTGCAGACAGCCAATGGAAGCAACCATCTAACAGCAACGTTGCATCTACCTGCCCATGGACTTCAACAATGGCGACTATGGTCCAAATACCCCACCTACGTCAAAACATTACACGGGTTTGGCCAATACGATTTACCCCTACTCGCCTCCTATTCCCGTAGCGGCACAAACTGGGTGCGCTATTTTCTAGAAACCGTAACCGGTCAACCCACACCAGGACAATCTCGCCTCCATCAAGGCCATAACTATTGCATCGATCGGGCTCACCGAGCATTCAAAATAATGCACCATTACCAAAAGGTGGTGCTCCTGGTACGAGATTATCGAGAATGCGTCTTGCGCCACCATCGAGACATCTGGCATGCATACCCTGACCCAACGACCCTACTTACAGATGAAGGCTTAGAACAACCACCGCTTTGGTACATTCGCAACCTGCAAACATTTGACAAATTCCAGGGAAACAAACTCTTGCTCTACTATGAAGATCTAGTTCAGCAACCAATGTCAACCTTGTCACAACTGGCCAGTTTTCTTGCTCTAGACCCTGAGCGAACAAAAGCTTTTCTACAAGATATTAAAACCCATGAGGCGGCCTCAGTGCAGGTTTATAAAGGGGGTGGGCACAGATCAGAATCATCGTTTAGCAAAGACTTAAAGTATCATGCAAAGACCAAGCTCACACCAGATCAGGTGAAAGAGTTTGATGAGTTTTACTTTTCTCGTTATCCTGAAATTGCTAACAAATATCTTACCAGGTACGATACACGATGCCCCTAAACAAACGACTACATGGGTGAATTCAATCTATAGTTAAATCCTAAAGGAGATAAGATGGATAAAAATTTTTGGCGTCAGAAGTGGAAAAACAATAAAATAGCTTTCCATAAAAGTGAAGCTAATCCTTTCCTGGTCCAACACTTCAAGGAACTGTCTTTAGAGAAAGGTAGCCGTGTATTCGTGCCATTGTGCGGTAAAACCCTTGACATCGCCTGGTTGCTTGCCCATGGCTATCGCGTGGCAGGTGCTGAACTGGTTGAAATGGCTATTGAGCAATTATTCACAGAGCTTGGAGTAGACCCTACGATTTCAAAAGCTGATGATGTAAAGCACTACAGTGCCGAAAACATCGACATCTTTGTTGGTAATATTTTTGATGTGTCTAGCACAATCCTTGGTCCAGTGAGTGCCATTTATGACAGAGCAGCATTGGTGGCCCTACCGGACGACATGCGTAAACGCTATACAGCTCACTTAACTAAGATTACAAACAATGCACCACAGCTATTAGTGAGCTTTGACTACGACCAAACAATTATGAATGGTCCGCCCTTTTCTGTGAGTAACGAAGAAGTAACTCAACACTATGGCAATAGCTATAATTTAACTCTCCTGTCTAGCACAGATATACCGGGTGGACTAAAAGGAAGGTGTGCGGCAAAAACAAATGTTTGGTTACTACAAGCTCAAGTGTAGGGCATAGAGCTATAATTAAATGCGTAATTTCACCAAGTTGCTTTTGAGGATCTAAAGGGCCTTAGATGAACATTGGTAAACAAACTTTAACACTGACTCGAAAGCCTAATTAAAAATTCAGTCCCTCGTCCCAACTCCGATTGAATGTCTATATGACCACCATGTTGATCTACTATTATTTGACGTGCAATTGTCAGTCCTAATCCTATCCCTTGTCCAATCTCTTGAGTAGTAAAGAATGGGTCAAATACTTTATCTATGATCTCAGGAGATATCCCAGTGCCATTGTCTTTGAAGTTAACAACAACTTGCTGATTAGATTGATATTGAGTCGTAATTGTAATCACACTCGGATCAGATAATTGCCCCTCTGTCTGCCCATTTTTGATGGCAATGGCGTTAATTGCATTGTTCAAAATATTGATCAATGCCTGATTGAGGTCTCCTGCAGAACAATGCAACAATGGAAGTTCACCATAGTTTTTAACAACTTCAATGCCAGACAGCTTTTGTTGAAGCAGCATTAGAATATTATCAATACTTTTGTGGATATCAACCGCTTTATAACCAGCTTCATGGAGACGAGAGAAGTTACGTAGCGCTAAGACAATATCTCGAATTCGCTGCGTGCCTCGATTCATGGATTGCAAAATTTGGGGGATATCCTCTTCAATTAATTCAATATCAATATCCTCGCTGTCTACATAAAACTGTGTTGGGGGGGATGGCAAATAGTGATGATATAAATGGATTAACTTAAATAAGTCCTGAATATATTCGTCCAAATGGTCAAGGTTACTGTAAATAAATCCAATTGGATTATTGATTTCATGGGCAATACCCGCAGTAGTTTGACCTAGTACAGACATTTTTGCTGATTGCACCAGCTGTACCTGCATCAGCTGCATCGTATCTAGGGCATCTTGCAAGTCTTGAGTCCTTTGCTCCAGAGTTGTTTTGGATGTTTTCAATTTATGAATAACGGTTTTAAGTAATGCTTCTTTTGCGGCAACATCAGACTCTATTTGTTTTCGATCTTTTTCAGATCGCGCCAGTTTCTTTCGCAAAATGCGAATAGTTTTTTCAAACTCCTCAATCTGCTGTCGGTCCCCCATAAAGCTTTTAGGTGTCTCCCAAAAGTAAAGTAACAAAGGTTTTATTGTGGAATTTCGACTGACTGTGCTGTTGTAGTGGTGCAATTTCACCGTAGGCGTAAAATCCACAACATGGCAATTTTTGCGGTAGGTAGGTGGTAGCTAGTTGATACTCTTGGGAGGTTAAGGTCCCTAAAATACGTCTACGGGCTGCACAGGAAACTAATAAAAGTGATGCTGGATTAGTTCCTGGATAGTGGGTGATGGCTTCTTGTAGTGAGGTTTCAGAGGCTTTTAAGATATCTTCACGGGACGCATCAGTGATTTGAACAATGGCTTGCTCTGGTATATCCGCAAAGAAGGTGACACTACCAATGTCTGGATCATAGCTATTAGGTGCTCGCATATAATAGCGATCCTGACTATCAAAGATGGCTAAAGCATGAATGGCATAATTTGCAGCAAATGTTTCTGGTCCTAGATATTGTTGATAAAAGTCAAGGGCCCGCTGGTTCTCAATCTCATAGACGACATTATCCTTGGCTTTGGTAATGCGACTTTTAGGACTAATCGGTGTCCATCCACTAGCGACACCATGGGAAATCAATAAATCTCCTGAGAATAAGAGTACAGGGATTGCATCACTCAATACTTGATCTTGAAAAAATTGATACGTTTTTTCAAAAGCATAATCATCGGCGGTCATGCCACCGATGATTGGGATATTTTCGCCTAAATTGCGTTTGAGGCTTTCTAAAATAACGACGCCACTACTGGTTAAACTTTCAGGAAAAGTTAGACATAGCTTGGGTTGGGCCGTGCTATGGGCCATAGCTTGGGAAATCGCCTGTTGGGCGGCCTGCTCAGGATCCTTAGACGCATTCAGTCCTAACCCAGGCTGAATCTCTACGGTATCTGAAGCAAATAGCATGAGCGTCAGAGAATCTTGCTGAAATTCTAGGATTGAGGAAATTTCACCATTGGTGGTTCCACCAATTAGGGCAATACCGGGAAAGGTGTCTTGAATTTTTTGCAGAATAAGACTGTGGTCAAAATCAACTGCGGTGAAGAGGATACCGGCTTGAGGTTTGATGCCAGCTAAAGAACGGGTACATTCGTTGATGACCTCGGTAATTGCCATCAACGAATCAGGGTCATTACTGTGCCCAATCACACTCTTAAACATAAGTTTTATTTAGCAGGCAGTGAACTGCTGCTCTAGCTGAATCGCCTTTAGTATTCCCTTCGGTATAGGCAATTTCGCTGTAAACCCTACAAGCTAGCAACAAATATACTCAATATATAAGTCGGCTGTGGCGCTCATTCATAATGACAAATGGGATGATAGTCAACGGTGACTCACAGTACTTTTGATTATGGTTTGATTTTTACCCTTGGCTTAACACCAAGCGTAGCTATGCACATCCATGTTGACCAGCCAGTGCCATAGTCAAACGGCTCTACTGTTTCAAGCCCTGCTGCTTGCAGGAACAAGTTCAATTGGTTAGCGGTGTATCCGCGATTGTGCCAGCGTAGGGATAGGAGACGTTGGCCTAAGCCTTTGCGAGTGACTGAGCCAATCAGAGGGGCACCGGGTTTCAGGACACGGGCTATCTCACGCAATGTCTCCACCGGATCGGCCATGTGCTCCAAAACATGGGCAAAGATGACCGTGTCGAAGGAGTTATCAGCAAAGGGTAGTCTTTGGATATCTCCCCACCACAGGTCGAGGGCCGTGCAGCGATTTTTTAGATTCTGTCGAGCGTGGGTCAGCATGGGGTAGGAAATATCGATGCCGGAGATATGGACTGGCTGTTCAATACTGTCTAATAGAGCCGCACTAAAGGCTCCTGTGCCCACTCCACAGTCGAGAATACGAGCTGTCTGATCAAGATGCCTTAAGCGATCGTACACCGCTTGACTTTTAAACAGGAGCTGATAATCGTGGATCTGCCCCAGACGGACCAAATTGTTGTGCCATTGGTCGGCTGATGTATCGTAGAGAGATTGCAGAGTATCGATACTAGGAGAAGTTTGCCAGCGGTTTAATGCTGGGATTGTTGTGTTTAATTGCATGATCAAGTTGCCCCTCTGATGACGGAGAGCGATACACTTCGTGGATTCAATTCAGTGGATAGAAAGGGGTGACGCCTACCAGCGCAGGATTAGGGGCAGGGCAGGGCGATAATCTTCTGTATGCCCAGACTCATGGTGATTCAATGTGATTTCCATGAGATGTTCCTGGCCAGATCGGATTGAAAGGCGATCCGTTTGTGATGCTAGCTTTAATACCCCTGTAGTATCCGAGGGCGTAGAAATAATTACCTCACTGACCGTCTGAGGGTTGCGCTCAGGCTGGGGTTTAGGCACTCCCAGATCCTGAAATGGGAAATAGAAACAGAGCGGTTCAGCAATCGTGTGGGAATTTGCGCCCACATGGAAGCCTCTGGGGGGTGGAAAGTAAGCGGGTTGGTAATGCCAGCCAGGGAAGGGTATATCGGGGCTGGCATTGTCGCAGGGCACAAAAATGACACCGAACGGTGAGGCGGTGGGATTTTCAGCGCGCTCAGAAAAGTGCAGGCTTCGTGCCGGCCCATTTCTGGCTTCATCGACATCTTGTACCCAGATCAACTCCAGCATGCCATTGGCAAAGTAAAACCGACGGTTGGCTGTGCCCTGCCCTGGATGGGTGTTTTTTGGTCCTTCGCGAAAGCCGTGTTCAAGCAGCCGATCGGCTACTTTAGCTTCCGGTTCAACTAGTATAAAGACGTGATCCAGTGTCATAGTCATGGTGGTTCAAGCAGGCTTTTGGGCTGCTGCGATGGTCTGGTAAAACTGGGTGATGTCTTGGCGCGATCGCAAGTGAAAAACCTGCTTTGTGGCTTTCGCCGTTTCCACATAGTCCCGATACCGGGGCGTCAGTTTGGCGTGGCACAGCCGGACAGTGGCGTAGCTTTTCAATGTGCCGCGTAGGATTGGGCTATTTTCTGGCCACCCAGCAGGGGTTACCCAGGCCCCTTGCAAAAAGCGTTTGGTCACCCACCAGTAATGTTGCAGCACGGGCATATCGAGATAGATCAAGGTGTCGGCAACGGCTAAACGGTTCCATAGGGTATCCATTGAGCCAAAGCCATCCACAATCCACTGGTCCTGTTGTAATAGGGCATCGTGAGCGGCTTTGAACTCGGCATGGGGGACTTCGTCGCCACCGGGTAAGTACTGCAGCGAATCCAGCGGCACCCAGGGTAAGCCGGTGATCTCAGCCAGCCGTTTGCTTAATGTGGATTTACCGCCACCCGTATTGCCAAATACAGCGATTTTATTCATGGGGATTCAACCTTCAACGCTACTCAGCTTTCTTCGCCACGATAAACACGATTTTCGCATTACCGATGGGCGACTTGTAATCACCCGGTTGCCATTGGGTGTCAATCGCAAACCCTGCATCCGTCAAACTTTTCTCTAACTCTTTTACCGTAAAGACCTTGACCAATGGAAACAGGCCCAAGACTTTCCCAACGGGTGCAATCAGCTTGAACCAAGCCATCGTATCCCCCAGGCAGACTGTACTGGTGATGAAAAGTCCGCCGGGTTGGAGCATGTTATGGACCTTGGCAATTATCTCTTCCTTATTTTCTAGGAGGTGTAAAACATTTAATCCCAACACCGCATCATAGGTTCTGTCG
>JAHQVZ010000327.1 GCA_019634055.1 Leptolyngbyaceae cyanobacterium MAG.088 | reverse complement strand
TTGACCCAGGTGGCAGAGCCATCGCACCGTTCACGAATACACAAGTGCTAGCATATTAACGTCTAACCACAGCCCGCTAACGATGGCCAGAGATGTTTTCCATAAGCAGGTCAAAAACGCCCTGATCAAAGATGGATGGCACATTACCCACGATCCATATCCCATCCGTATTAGCGAAGCTATTAAGCTACAGATAGACCTAGCCGCAGAAAGCACAGTAGCTGCGGAACGAGGCAGCGAAAAAATAGCTGTAGAAATCAAAAGCTTTGTCAGTGAGTCAGACATTAGCTCATTTCATATGGCCTTAGGGCAGTATCTAAACTATGCTCAAGCTTTAGAAGAACAAGAACCCGATAGGCTCATATTTCTAGCACTGCCTGCTGCCACCTATGAGGATTTCATTCAGTTACCTTTTATTCAAAGGTCCCTACAGCGCTATCAAGTAAAACTCATCGTATATGAACCCGAGTCAGAGGAGATTCAGCAATGGATAAACTAACTCAGTATCAAAATGCGATCAAACAAATCCTGAGCGATCATGCCGGCACCTCTCCACCAACCGATACCGTCCAAAACCAGCTTATCTTTGATGATGAAAGAGGACATTACCAGCTAATCTACGTTGGCTGGCAAGGTAAAAAGAGAGTCTTTGGCCCCGTTCTACACTTTGATATTCAAGACGGCAAAATCTGGGTTCAATACAACGGCACAGAAGACCCTGTCGCCCAGCAGTTAGTCGCCTTAGGTGTTCCAGAGTCCGATATTGTTCTCGGCTTCCATTCAGAGTTTAAACGTCAATTCACTCCTTATGCAGTGAGATAACGATCAAACTAAGGAAACAACCCATCCAATTCCAAAACACAATCCCCCATCGGCAACGCCACCGTTTCCGTCGCCAAATACGTCAGCTTCTGTCGATAGCCATACGCCCCCTGACCATCCCCATACGGCTCACGGTAAACCTCCAACTGCCGGTTCACCAAATTAAAAACCCAATAGTGCCCCACACCCGACTCCGCATACAGCGATAGCTTCGTCCCCCGGTCATAGGCCAGGGTCGAGTCCGAAACTTCCATCACCACCCAACAATCCCCTGGCCCCGGATGCCCCGCCAAATAATCATCCTGCCGATACTGAGCCACCACCACATCCGGCGATGGCTCACTGTGGTTCGATAGCGTAACCGGCTCCTGCCCCCGCACCGTTGCCTGGTCTCCTAGCAACAAAATCAGCCGTCGCACCAACCGCGTATTGCATACAGAATGGGGCGTACGCTTTGGAGACTTTTCGACTAGTTCACCCCGAATTAACTCAACCGGCCCATCGTCAAAGAAACCCAGTTCACCCAACCGGTGAAACTCGTCCGTTGTAAATCGCTTGACCGATACAGCAACCATTTCTAGACCTTTGCTTCTAGACCTTTGACATAGTTCTAATATAGCGTCTGAAGGATTCTGGGTCAGGTGGCAGAGCCACAGCAGCGTTCACCAGGCAGAGCCTGGGAACCAGGGTCTGGAAAGGTCGAGCCTCGATGGTGTGAAACGCTAAGCTTGATCTGTTGCGATCAAACAATCAAAAAGAAAACTAACCTGCTGAGACTGTCGTTCTTTTTTCCGATAGGCAAGCCACAGCTTATTCGTAACAGCCTTTTCAGGCTTTAAAACCAAGGTCAGACGGTTATCAACAATCCAGTCTTCACAGAGATAGTCTGGCAAGATGCTGTACCCTAGCCCCTGGGCAATGGCAGCTCGAATGCTACGCAAGTCAGGGATAACCAACTGCGGGTTGACCTCCAACCGTTGACCAAAAATCATGCGCCAAAACCGTCGAATAATGGGCAAGTCTTCACTGTAGGTGATCCACCGCTGGGACTTTAGCCACTGTTCTAAAGACTTTAAATCTGTTGGAGACGACGTATCTACCCTGGGCGGCTGGCCATGGGGTGGCCCCACCAACCAAAAACTCTCTTCAAAAACTGGCTGGTAGTCCAGCTCGGGTCGATCGACCTTTTGGGTCAAAATCGCCACGTCAATCTTGCCCGCCAGTAACTGCTCAGCGATCTCCCGCGCTAAGCCAAACTGCACCGTCAGCAACACATCGCTAGGGTGGGGTAGCCGCTTTAGCACATAGTCACCAAAAAACTCCGCCGGAGCCCCCAGCCTAATTAATGGGGGACTATCGGCCAATGACGCCTTGGTGGGTAACGACTCTAGGGTTTCAATGGCTACCACCACCTGGCTATAGAGTCGTTTGCCAGCAGCCGTTGGTAGCATCCGTCGCGGCATCCGCTGAAATAGTTTGACCCCCAAGCCAGACTCCAGCGCCGCAATATGTTGACTGACAGCGGGTTGGGTCAGATGCAACACCTCGGCTGCCCCCGACGCCGTACCCACCCGATAAACCTCCACAAAGCTGCGATACCACTCTAAATTAACCATAAATAAATTTATAGCTTGCTCAAACTTTTATAATTTGTATTTTAGATGGTGGCCTCCTAGGATGGAACCGACTCTCCACAACCATGCTGTAGCCCTTTTATTAGCGGCATAAACTGAGGAAGACTATGCGGTACACAATGCTGGAAAAATCAAGTCTGCGGGTTTCTGAGATCTGTCGGTCACCATTGACCTGTTTGGGGTCCATGGCTAAGGGAAAAGGAGAGATTAGACAACAGATTCATGTTCCCCCTGGATGCCATTGATACAGGCTATTTCGCTTGCTTTAGGGCTAAAGATCAAAGTTTTAAAACTTGTCGATCTCTCCCAGGAGGCTACCGTGTATACACATCTCGAACTAAAGCTCAAAATCCTGCATTGGCCCCCCTTAGTTCCCCCAATCCTGGGGGGAAACTCCACTCAAAGTCCCCTAGCATATAGCCCCAGGGGCATTCAAGAAAACGAGATTTAGGGGAACTCCAATCTGTGGAAATTAATTGTGATCATCTACTTAAAGACTAAATGCAAAGAGACTAAGGGTTAGGGACTATTGCACAACTATATTCATACCCTCGATCAGTTGTTTGAGTTAGGACTGATCGAGGTAAAACCAACTGTTTTATCCTTTGGTGCAGGAGAGGCCGTTTTCCACTCTCAAGATGCAGCCCTGACTATCTTTGGGATTATTACGGGTAAAATTCAACTCCTGCGATATTTTGAAGCTGGGCAGCAGGGGTTGCAATATGTGGTTAGCGGCGGTGACTGGTTTGGCGAAGATGTGTTGTTTAAATCGACCTATCAAAGCACTGCGATCGCAATCCAATCGTCTCAAGTACTAGCCATTCCGGCATCTAGCTTTCTCACCCTGTTAGAGTACGATCCAGATATCTCCCGACAGTTTATTATCCAGATGGCGGTCCAGCTCAACACCGCCGGCGTTTTAATGGCAATCAGAGATCTACGGTCGGCCCAAACCCGCGTTTTAGAATACTTAAAGCTGCTCACCCCCTCTGACCATTCCACCTGCATCCTCGACTGTTCCCTCAAGGAAATCGCCGCCCAAACCAGCCTTTCTCCAGAAGCCGTCTCCCGTTCCCTACGTAAGCTCCAGGACGACGGCATTATCCATCGCGACAAACGAAAAATTATATTTCTATAGTGTCAGGGGCAAGCGTCCAATAGGTTCGGATATAGGTTCGGATGTTGTTGCCCCTATGGTTCCATGGGTCGCTTGCCCAGGCTCCGCCATGGGTCGCTTGCCCAGGCTCCGCCATGGGCCGCTTGCCTAGGCTCCGCCATGGACCCACACCCACAGTGGGATTAGTCCTGTGAGTCAATATTCCGCTAGCAACGACACTAGTACTCCCAATGCCCCCAAAGAATCCCACCCATCCACATAGGCAGTCTCAATTAACCCTCAGATATCGAGTACTCTCCCCATCATCAATACTAATTCGACTAGCCTCAAAGCCCCCAAACCTTGGCGGTTTGGGGGCCTAAACAACCTGAGCCTATTAGTGAAATTCCATCATCATGCATTCACCAGGTTTTTAGCCACAGGCACTTGAACAGTTTGTAATGCCTGCAAAACGTACTGCTCAGTAATTGGTTTTGCAATAAAGCCAGATGCCCCCGTTATCCTGGCCCGCAGGCGATCGGCAATGCCGTTGTTATTGGTCACAATAAAAATTGGAGTCTGCTGAAAAGCAGAAATACGCCGAAGCTGAGCACATAGCTCATAACCACTCACGATGGGCATCACTAAGTCAAGAAAAATAAGCTGCGGCTTAATCTCTAATAACCGTGGTAAAGCTTGCAGAGAGTCGGACAGTACCACATGGTGAAACCCTGCTTTATGCACAATCCGTGCCATTTTCTGACTATCCGCTGGACTATCCTCCACATGAACGACCGTAGGCTTCTCCAACTGCTGTTGCGACTGGGCAATCTTCTTTGCCATTAAAGTGGATGTATACGAGGCAGATTTAACATTAGTGCCCCCCCCTTTAAGCTGACAAGAAAACACACGACCAAGTAAGTTGTTTATTCTCAGTAAGAGATGCCTAAAAGACTCTGGCTTGCGGACATAGGTATTAAAACCAGCTTGCTTTAATCGGTGACCGCTCAGGTCCCTATCAACAATAGCAACCACTGGTATTGACCTCAGCTCCCTAGTCTTTTTGAGGATACCAACCATTTGCCACCCACTGACCACTGGCAACTCTCTAGTCATATTCAACAAAATTAAGTTTGGGGATTCGGCATTTGTTAATTGCAATGCCTGATCTCCTCGCAGAGCAGTGACAACATCATATCCCTGCACCTTGAGACCTTGCGCAAGGGTTTGGCAACTATGCGCATTACTATCCACTAACAAAAGTTTAATCATGGCAAATCTATCCTAAATCCCCCTACCAAAAACCAATAGAATATAGAGCACGCATAGAATCCCTTACAGATTTCCTCTAACGTAATTCTATGGTTGGTGATTTCCGCTTGGTATCGGTTATCACACCCATCTTTACCAACAACTGTATGTTAAGAGCTCAAGTTCCTTGGGTAATCGCTCGGAAAGCTTACCGTAAGGTTATAAATCGCCGCCAAAACTAGAGCAAACTAACACTTTTAGCTAGGTAATACCTCCCGGTCCTAGCCTTTCGCTGAGGATGCTATCCCAGGTTCTATCTAAAAATCTTCTGAACTCACATAAGATGGCTTCAGTAAGATCAGTCATCTGCGACTGTCAGCGTTAGTACTTCGCCAACACTATCTCCAAATAATCAAACCCATCCACCCCAATCCACTGCATCACTAGCCGTCGCTGTCCCTGCAATACCTGCTCAAATCTCTCATCTCCTAGCTCTCCCTTGATCACTCGCAACAATCCTGCCCCCTGTCGCCACTCCGATGAACCGATCTGATGCAACAAATACATCCCCAACGCACCATAGAGCACTGACGCTTCTGTATTTCCTAACGCCCGCTGCGTTTCTGCCAAATAGGTACAGGTCACCCCTTGCAAATACACATTCCCCGCCGCTTGGGTCAATGGCAATGCCTTTTCCAATGTCTCAATGGCCAGACCCGACTGCCCCGAAATACTGTAGGCAATCCCCATACTGTTATAGGCCAACGCCTTACTTTGAAAATCTCCCAGCGTTTCTGCTAAATCTCGACCTCGCTCTAAATAGCCAATCGCTTGCCCATACACCGACAAATCTGGCGTATCAATAGCCCGAGCCGCAAAGACCTCACTATAGCCATAGTTCACTAAGGCATTGGCCTCTCCCAGGCTATCCCCCTGCTGACGCGCCATGATTAACGCCCGCTGGCCAAAGCTCTTCGCCTCGCCATAGTTCTGCTGCAAGAC
>JAHQVZ010000326.1 GCA_019634055.1 Leptolyngbyaceae cyanobacterium MAG.088 | reverse complement strand
GTTTACGCTCTGAACCATTCATCGCCAGAGAAGAATTATGACCAAAAGAGTTCAGATCAATCGTGGGAAATTCAATGCCTGAGAACTGACTAATATCAGCCAAAACCTGATCGATATTGCCCAAAACCTCCTCAAATTTTATCAGCATGAAACGAGACTGACCATGTTTTTCCTTAAGATCAAAGTAAGTATTAGCGCAAGTTCTCCAAGCCAGAGACTGAACAATAGGATGATAACGCCCTCTGTCATCACGAAACTTAGGCGCTGTTGTCCAATAATACTTATAGGACAATAGCGTTGCTAAGGGTGAACGCAGAAGGAAAATAAACTTAGCCTCTGAAAATGCCTCTGAAATAACATCAAAGTTCAAATAGTCCTGGGGGGTGTTATATCCCCAAATTGGCTTATTGGCTAACTCAGCCAGATACTGCATCATATCTTGCAAAATCTGCGCCCAGTTTTTAACCTCTCCATTCGCCTTATAGGCCTCAGCAAAGGCAGCAATTTTTTGTAATTCTACTTCTGAGAAAGGAAGACCAAACCAAACTTCATCCTCTAAGTCCTCTGGTCTGGTTCGATTTCTAACTTGATCAACAATAAAGTCAACCAGTAATGCTTTAGTGTCCTGATCAAATTTAGTATAACCATCAATACTTTCAACGTATTGAAGATAATAAAAATCATTAATAATGAAACAATTTAGACTATCGTTCAATATACGAGACACCAATGTTGAACCGCTACGGGGCAAGCCAACAAGAATAATGGGCGATAACATCAAAGGTATATCCAAATATGCTTAATAACCAAAAATCAAAACAGTACACCCTTTGCCATAGACCAGAGAAGCACACCCTTTGTGAGTATACACCTCGTCGCGAATACTGAAAATTGACAAATTATCGCAATATAAATATTAGAGATCTAGTAGATGCACGCAATTTACACATGTAAATATGCGCAATTTATCGCAACTCAACCTAACTCCTGGATATTTCACTCAAATCCACGTTAAACGTTATAAACCAAATTAATTGTTTTTGCACCTGAGTCTCGGGATAAACAGAGTTATTTTGTTCAAAACAACATAACTCTGACGATTGAATTTACAATTAATTTATGGTCTATATTGCGTTATCAAAAAATCAGGCAATGCTTCAACTCCATCAAAAAAGCATTTAATGAATCGCGGAACTAATTTCACACCAGACAGTCTGTATTGCTTCGATCAAAGGTGGAATGTTCAAGGATATCTATTGCCCTAACTAATCTGAAAGATATAATCGGTTCTACACCCAGCAATATTCCTTTAAACAATATCAGACTGGATAGAAACATCATTGGTAATGCTCACAGAATGACGTTCCAACTGTTGACCAGTTTGCAAAGTCAGCTGGTTCAAAAACTTAAGAACCCTCTTGCGTACGTTACGGGAGGAAACAATCTGACGAGAATAGTAAACTACATTTCTACAAGTCGTTGCTAGCAAGGTGAAAGCATCTCCCCAACCTATTGGCTGCATTGAGAAGCCATCATAATCAATCTCATGTGACACATTTTGAGTTAAGCGGCAACAAATTCTTTCTTCTAGACCTGTAATCCTCTTTGACTTTTTCGTTGAGCTATTATTTGATAGCGAAGAGTTATGGCCAAAGGATGTCAAATCAACCTGTGGGAATTCAATACCTGTGAACTGACTGATATCTGATAAAACCTGAGCAGTATTGTCGAGAAACGTTTCAAACTTGACTAACATGCAACGAGATTGACCATATTCCTTCCTCAAGCCTAAATAGGTGGTCACACAGGTCTTCCAAGCAAGAGATTGCACAACAGGATGATAACGCCCTCTATCGTTGTGAAATTTAGGATCCACTGTCCAATAGTATTTATAGGAGAGAAGTGTTGACAGGGGTGAGCGCAGCAAAAAGATAAACTTAGCATCTGCAAATGCCTTGGAAATAAGACTAAAGTTCAAATAGTCTTGAGGCGTGTTGTATCCCCAGATAGGCTTATTAGCTAACTCGGCCAAAAACTGCATCATATCTTGTAAGATTTGCGACCAGTTCTTAATCTCGTTATCTGTCTTATAAACTTCTGCAAATGTATCCAGCTTCAGAAGATCATCGTCTGAAAAAGGCAGACCAAACCAAACCTCATCTTCTAAGTCATCTGGCTTTGTTCGGTTTCTAACTTGGTCAACAATAAAGTCAACTAACAGCTTTTTAGTAACACTGTCAGACTTAGCATAACCACCAATGCCCTCAACATATTGAAGGTAATAAAAGTCATTAATCACGAAACAATTTAGTCCCTCGTTTAAGACACGAGAAACTAGTGTTGACCCACTACGAGGTAGGCCAACAAGGATTACAGGGGATGACATTACAGCTTAACCAAAAGTTCGAGTACGCATCAACATAACGAGGCACTAGTCAGAGTATAGAGCGGTAGAAAAACTGAAACACTAGTGAAATCTCGCAATCTAGGATCGCAAAATCCGTGTTTTATCGTATCTTCAAAACCAATCAACAATTTGTGTTTCAAGCAAGAAGATAAACTATAAATTCTTGTTATTTGGATCTTACTAACAAACAAAGATCGTTTTAAAAATGTTGGCCACTCACTCATATGAATAACTGATTCATATGAGTGAGTGGCATGATTCATGGGATGCAGGTTAGGGGGAGCCCAAGCTAACGCTCTAGAAGAGTATTTTCAATGGCTACTGACAATTTCTTAAGGGCTTCCTCAACGTCCTCTTCACTAACGATTAGAGGTGGAACAAATCTAATCACATTAGACCCTGCAGGAACCAATAACAATTGCTGATCGATGGCGGCTTTCACAATATCAATAGATTTGACAGCTACATTTGGTTTAATGACAAGACCATTAATTAACCCCCATCCTCTTACTTGTTCAAACGTATCAGGGTAAGTGTCCACTAATTTAAGTAAGCCCTGACGCAGCTGTTGTCCACGGGCGCTCGCATTAGCTATCAAATTTTCAGATGTTACAGTTTGGCATACGGCCAGAGCCACACCACAAACAAAAGGGTTCCCGCCATAGGTACTGGCATGGTCCCCAGGCTGCAACACATCACAGCTTGATTTACACAGCATGGCACCAATGGGTACACCGCCCCCTAAGCCCTTAGCAACAGTAATTACATCGGGCTCAATGTCGAGGTTTTCATATCCCCATACTTTTCCAGTGCGGCCGACACCTACTTGCACTTCATCCATAATTAAAAGAATTTGGTGTCGATCGCACAGATCACGCACTCGCTGAAAATAATGAACATTGCCAGGGTTAACACCGCCTTCTCCCTGAAGTGCTTCCAGTAAAATACCGGCAACGCGAGGACCATTACTATTTAGAGATGCGATCGCACTTTCCAGGGCATCTCCATCATTAAAGGGGACATAGTGAAACCCCGGCACCAATGGAGCAAAGTTCTTTTGGTACTTGGGCTGACCAGTGGCCGTAATAGTTGCCAGGGTGCGCCCATGGAAACTGGCATTGGCAGTAATGATAACGGGTTCCTCGATACCCAGTTTCGTATGACCATACTTGCGCGCAAGCTTAATCGCCGCCTCGTTTGCCTCAGCCCCCGAATTACAGAAAAACACCCGATCGGCACAGGAATGCTCCGTCAGCCAATGGGCCAGGGCTCCCTGCTCTGGAATGTAATAGAGATTAGAGACATGGTGCAGCGTTTGAATTTGCTGGGTAACAGCCTCTACCATCACCGGATGAGCATGACCTAAGGTACAGGTAGCAATCCCGGCCACAAAATCCAGGTACTCATTGCCTTTGTCATCCCATACACGACAGCCTGCGCCTCGAGTCAGCGCCAGGGGAAAACGACCATAGGTGGTCATCACGTGCCGATCAAATAGCTCTGGTTGAAAGTCTGGGGAAGCCTTAGAGCTATTACTAAAGGCTTGAAGGGGATTTTTTACAAGCTTTTTGAGACTGACCACGGTGACCTCTTAGATACATCATGAGCGCTTACGCGATTGTAAGTAATTATGTTGGCATGATCCGCCAGGTGCATTGATAGATGCCAGCAGTTTTTTAAGGGCATCCTTTAAACCAGCAAAAATATGGCCAACAAACAATGACAATTATTACGGCTGTCCAGAAAGATAATGAAGTGGCGATCGCATGCGATACCCTAACCACCACCGGCGGAATGAAACTATCAGCCGACTACCAGGTAGGAGCCTTTAAGCTGATCCCCTACGGGGATAGCATTTTAGGGCTATCAGGACTGTGTGCCGTTAAATTTATCTTTGCAGACCTGCTGGCACGTACCGAACCAGTACCGTTAAATTCTCGCGAAGACATCTTTAAATGGTTACTCAGCCACCAGGCAACGCTTAAATCTGACTATTTCTTAAAAACAGACAATGGTACTGATAAAAGTCAGCCCGCTGAAACCCAGTGGCTCCATGCATTATTGATCAATCCCCATGGCATTTTCTCCATTGGTCGCTATCGGGAAGTTAATGAATTTTCTAAATTTTGGGCAATTGGGTCTGGGCGACAGTTTGCCCTCGGAGCCCTTGAAGTTCTCTATCAACAGAATCTAAGCGCCTCTGAGATTGCCCGAGAAGCTGCCTATACTGCCACTAAGTTTAATCCTAGCTGCGCTGAACCGATTACAGTCGAAACCATTCATAAATATCAGCCATCAGCGACTTAGCATAAGCAATCTGATATCTAACATCGCCTGAGACTGCAATCTATGCACCGTTATCTCTATCCTGAACGGGAATGCTTTAAGGTTTGCCAGTCTGCCTTGAAGGCATCTATATCTACAAGCTGTTCACCATAGCGCCAACCCACATAACGATCAATCATTTGTTTTACCAACTTACCCTGACGAAAATCCGAGCGTTGCTGTAACCGTGCTGCATATTCTAAGGGGGTTTGACTGCTCCGTTTGCCGTAACCTCGTTGGTCAAGGAACCACAACATCTGTTGGTAAATTTGTTCAACAGGGTCTAGACGGCTTAGCCTTAGTTGACGTCTCCATTTTTGCCAACCCTGGGCCATTAACCAACCCAAGAAACCTAACCCCGTAAGCCCCACAGCCCACCACAAAATACTCAACCAACCCTGACCGTTGAGACGAGTCAGCAACCCTAGCACCATGCCAATCAGTAGCACCAACCACTGAAAAACGCGCTGCAGCAATTGGGCAACAGGGGCGGGTAATACCCCTAGAAATATGCGCCATAGCTGACGTAGCACACTAAAAGGATCCGCACCGCTATCGTCAGGAGAAAAGAGCAGCGTATTGGGAATGGGATTGAAATAAAACCAGCCCTGGTCCGGAAAATAAACTTCGCTCAGGGCATAGGCATCGGTATTACGAACAAGATAAAACCCGGTAAATGCGTTAAATTGGCCTGGCCCAAAGCCTGTTGCTAAACGAGCAGGAATGTCGATGGACCGCAACATCATCGTCAACACTGTAGAGAACTGATCGCGAGCCCCACCTTTATATTTGAATAAAAAGGCGCTAACGAGATCCTCATTTTCTTCAAAAAACGGTAGGTCTGTTTCAACGGTGTAGTTATCTCGAAGTACCTGAGCTAAAAAGTCGGCTTTTTCGTAGGCAGTGGTCAGGGGCGTTTCGGCGGTGGATAGCCAGCGCTCAGTTTCGGTGCGAATGCGATCGCGAATATCAGCGGGTATTTGCAAATAGTGCTGACGAATCGACTGGCTATAGTCCGTAGTACTTTGGTTTAGTCGCTCTAGATCCCGTATAGGCACCCTAGAAACCACCGTATAAGTCAAACCTTCCGGCAATAATCCAGAGGGACGCAGGGCCCCTTCAGGATCCATAGATAGCTCTCTAGCAGGGAAATAAACTGATTCTGGTGTATAGAGCACGGGCACTAGATTCTGAAAATCTTGCACCATCGTGAAGGTTTGGACAACCTCTTGGGCCGGACCAATAGATTGCAGCCGAGGGGGTAAAAACCGATAGGACAACGTCTCACGTCTAAGGTCTACGAGGCTATCGCTACGAGAGACCTCCCAGCCCTGGCCAGTGTACTTATCAAAGGCCATCACCCGCCAAAACCCAGCGCGTTGAGCCCGTACCCGCATAATTACCTGAGGTTCTAGCTCACCCCTAAGGTTTTGATTAATGCGTCGATTAAAACCATAGTAAAAGCTAGGGCTCATTCGCCCCGGTCCCTGTTCAGGGCTCACGCCATCACCAGGATTACTATTTGCCGACTCAGTATCGTTATTACCGCGATTGACGTAACCTGGGTTCAAAATATTACGACCATCCACTTCCCCAGTCACATCAACACTGCCACTCACGGGAAATGTCTGCAGCTGATACCCCGGCAATCGTGGCATCGCAATAAAAATCACCAGCCCCAGGGCAATTACCGCAACAATGATGCCCCCCAGCTGCCGAAAAGGCACCCCTATCGCCACACGCCGCCAATCCAATAATCCTAATCGCGAGCGATAGTCTAAGACCATTACCGGTAAGGCCAGCAGTAAAAATAACAGTAAGAATGGACCAAACAGCAATGTTTGGCTAATAGTGGCGGCCACTGCCACCAAAATCAGACCAATCATCATGGAATAACCCAAATCTTTGCGGCGAGGCAGGTCAAAACTGTGGAGCACCTGCAAATGAATTAACAATTCTGCCAGAACAATGCGAGTATCTCCAGGGATTCGCAGCATCCGCCCTAGGAAAAAGGCCAGAGCGACCAACATGCCCAAGGCGATCAAAAATTTAGCCGCAATATTACGACGACGACGGCTACGCCAGCTCCAATAGGCACCTAACATACTGAAGGGAATCGCCAATAAATTCCATACAGACGTATCGGTCACCCCAGAGGCAGCAACAATCAGGCTGCAAATCCCCACCGTTACCAAACATTGCACCAAAACCCGCAACAAAATGGAATCTTCAGACACAGATGACGGCAGGGCTGATAGCCGCTGCCGCCATGGAGATCTCAAAGATTGAGACGAATTATTGGAAATAGACCTTGGAGAAACCATACCAGGTAAACGCGTTACATACAGCTAGCGTTTCTTTATCCTAGCGGGCTTAACTCGCGGATGGCTCTACCACCATTACTGAAAAACGCAGAGGCCGCTGACATTCATTGTCTAAAGAAACCTCCAAAGAATATGAGACACCAATCACTGGGGCTGTTTGCGCCAAGGTTAGCATTCCAGCCTCAGGACGAGATGACTGACTATCAGCATCAGCCCCGACTAACTGAATAGAACCCCCTATGGGCATAGTGGCATTAATAATCAGAACCGTTCCTGAATAATTAACATCCACATGAACCACCCCTTGAGGAGTAACCCAATCACGGCTAACCGTAGGTTCTGTCGGCGATACCGTTAATGCTAACGCTGACATGATTTCCATCGAAGCCAGCATAGCAAGAGCAATTTGCTGCTCTGGAGTCGCCTGCTCGTAGCCACCAGCAAGATTCTCAACCTCCTGCAGAGTAGCTTCCTTCAGCGCAGGGTCCCGATAGGCGGGAGTTAGAACAATATTGGCAATGGGCTCCAATGCCTCCAAGGAGTTGGGAAACATGGACTCCACAATCTTGACAAGCTTCACACCTTCTTTCTGCGTAGACTGAGCCATGTTTTGGCAACGGTCTAATAGCTTATGCAGAATAGCTTCAGGCAGCTTGCTTGAGATATTAAATTGCAGTGGGTTTTCAAGCCACAGTCGATCAATAGGCTGAGCATAGGCAGGCATGGGTATCTCAGTTGGATACTCACGCACATCTGCTTCCCAGGGAAACAGAGGAGGCCTATTTGCAAATTCCGTCTGGAATCGGTGCTTTAAAAGTGTGTGGAAACGATCTTGCACAGTGGTTTTATCTCCGAAGTTAAACGACTGACCCGTTTCAAATAAATAATCAGTTGAACCAGCATCAGACCCGACTTCAGATGCACAAACTGCTGATGGGTTGGATCCTGTCGGTGGGGTAGGCTCATCCTCTGAAATAGAGGATATTGAGCGGTCAAAAGTTAAAAACTCTAGCAATAAGCGCTTCAAATTTTCTGACTCACTATTCATGGATAAATACCCCTGATCCGGATAATAAAGTCGAGCATGTAAAAAAATTAGCTCGGCTGACTAAACGCAAAAAAAACTCCACTGGCCGATCGTTAACTTATTGATAGATTACGCAATTCCCATGCCTGTTCAAGCAGTTTAGACCAATGCTTTCTGATTTGAGTCAAGCTTAAGCCTAAAGCTTGAGATATGTCTGTATCAGAAAGCCCCTGCTGCTTAAGCTGCAGTAACTTGGTCTGGCTTTGATCCATTTTTTCTTGTAGGTGATCCCACTGTTGAGGTGTTAATCCTAGATTTTTTTCTAACTCGATTCCCAACCATTCATGCACCAATTCCCAATGGTGAGTTAGTGCAAAGCGTAGCAAGTGATACTTAAATCGCTGCTGTAGGTAATCTCGCTCCCGCGACGTCAACCCTAGCAACTCTTCAATTTCGCTGGCGGGTAAGTCTATCAGTCGCAAACTAAAGTAATCAGCACAGTCCTCCTGTTTTTTTTCTTTGAGATAAACCATCAGCTCATCGACCACTCGCTCCCGTAGACTATCCTCAGGTTGAGTATCTGACTGCAGTAAAATTTCTTCCCGCAGACGCTGAATAGGCGCATTTTTCCACCCTTGGTCGTTTTCATTGGCAGCTTCAGTCGCTTGCTCGATATCTACCGTAGTTTCAGGCGGTTGCTGCTTGGAAAAGGTTTGAGCTCGCAAAATAATCAGCTGCTGACTGCGCCCTCGTCGTAGCGGTATGCGGCGCTTGCCATAGCGCTCGGTAAACGCCATATATTCGGCCAATTCCAGGGCAGTGCGGGGCTGATAGTTTGCCACCATTTGGTTTTCTCGACGGAAGGCATTGATGGCCTCGCTGTAGAAGTTTTGGAGGAAATCTTCAATTAAAGAAAGGCGCGCCTGGTAACTAGTTTGAGTGTAAGGAACTGAAATATATCGATAGATAATGGCACTGAGTGTACTGTGCAGCTCAACTCGACCCCGTTCAGAGCTAAGTTTGTAATAGCGAATGCATTGATCGACTCTATGAGTAGCGAGGTTAAATGCCCAACTCCTTACATCACCTGAATCTTGGATACGTTGGCTCTCTGTACAGATACGCAGCGATTCACTACAGATGCGATCGGCCACAGTCTGACAGCTTCTTTCAGAGGTTCTGGTCGCTTGCTTAAGCAACTGCAAAACTTCTTTATTTAGTTCTTCTACAAGCGTTGTAGATGTTTCCTCAAGCATTAGCAGAGTGGTCATTAGAGCTTGCGCGTCCCAGGCAATATCTCACCTGAGCATAGACAGTTTTCCGCATGTTCTAACAAAAGTCAGTAATTTTCACGAAACTATCAAAAAAAATCGGATGGATATCGAAAAACAAATTCAAACTTTGATTGATGAAGCTCCGGATCAGACAACTGGGCAGGCAATCTTATTAGTTGCTCCCTTACTGAAGGAAATTGCAGGCCAACTGCCTAAGCAACTATATTACGTCGTCCAGTCATTAGGACAAGGATGGGTAATGACTACCCTCCGTGGTCGGCAAGATCCAAAAGCTACCAAAACAATTATTTATGCATATCCATCCCTGGCAGCAGCAGCAGTAGGTGCAGCTGATAATCCTCAAATGATGGCTTTACCTCATCCAAGTACGCACTTACTATTTCAGCTGCTATCTCTCAAACAGGTGGACAGTATTATTTTCATGCAGGAAAAGGGAAAAGGGCAGGGCGTTGAGGTGCCGAGGACCATGCTAGAACAGGTGATGCGATCGCAGCTGCAGCAGTTAAACGACAAGGATCAGCCGCCAACGGACATCGCCTAGGGTGGGCAGTGCCCACCAGACAGTGGCCTAAGCCTACTCACCCTTACCTTCGCAAGCTTCCCTCGTCACTTTATGGCGATACTCAAACATATCGTTAAGTCGCTGCAGCACAAACCAGCCAATCATGGGTTCGCTGGCCCACTCCATTGGCAAAGTAAACGTAATATCATCAGTTAAACGGGTTTGCTCACCAACTGATTCAAATCGATGGCGATGGGTCCAGGCATCCAGCGGACCGCTTTCTTGGATATCCGTAAACAGACGATTGGGTTCATACTCATCGGTATGACGGGCGATCCAGGTAATGGGAATGGGACCTAGCCACAAACGAAACTCGCTAAGGGCACCAGGTCCAAGACCACCTTCACGACAAATTGCTTCCACAGGTTGCCAGGGTGGAGTGAGCAAATCGAGAATATCAGGGCGTTCGTGAAACCGCCACACTATTTCAGGCGGCGCAGCAATCAGACTAGTGTGTTGAAAGGTGGTCATATAGACTTTTCTAGAACAAACCCAACACGTCAACACCGACACCCAGGACGACACCGATATCTGTGCCGTCATTAAAGGCTGCATTAACTCGACCTGTTGCTGTAATTAGATCGTTAATGGGTACATCTACGCCAGCAGTGACCATAGGACTGATCTCAAAATCATCAATTTCTAAACCGATGCCTGCACCGACAAAGGGTTGGACCTGGATGCCATCAGTGCCAAAGCCAGAAAAGTCAGTGGTCAGAGCAAAGGATGTAAAACTATCGCCCCCCAACACTGAGGCAGAGTGGATAGAAAGCTGATCGCTCACTGGAAACCGGCCAACCAGGGAAAATCCACCTTCACCGAGTTCCGTATCACCATCATCGCTAACGCCAATGGTGCCACCGATGCCGAAATATCTGATGCGATCCTCGTTCCTGGATCGCCTGCGTTGAGCCATTACTGCATCTGGTGTCAGGCTGGTTGCATCCATTGCTTCAATAGTTTCTGTAGTGGTTTGGGCGAAACCAGGCACCGTGACTAACAGCACCAGAGCACTCACAAGACTGAACGATCCTAGTCGTTGAAAAGCAGGCATCATTATCGGGAGTCCAAAAAACGGCTAGGGTCAATGGTTACAAGTAGTAACGAGTATCTATAACCATGTGTGAGCCTACTACATCCTCAGGCTGATAGCTAATACTTTTTTGATAGGTTTTTCCAGTTTGTTAACCCTGGCAAAATCGTGTCTCAGGTCATGCTCACTGTATGACGTTTGCCTCAATACTTCTGCTGACTTGCCTGGTTAGGATCACTCTAATTTCAATAAAGGTCCAACCATGTATGAATTTTCCTCCTTTGATCGACATTTAGATGCGATCGCGACTCGTCGAGCACAGCGGCTAATCAAGCGTGTAGCCTGGATATCAGATCGATTAGGCGTGAGTGAACCAACTATTGTGAACGCTGCCGACCTGCGCCATCTCCCCGCAGGCACCTTTGGCCGCACCTGGATCGATACGCTGGATGCCGCAGGACTCGCCCCCCTAACCAACGGTCCTCGCCGTCAGCAACTTCACGATGGCATTCATGTGCTAACCGGCTATGGCACTGACCCTTTAGGTGAAGCACAGGTGCAGGCATTTTTAATGGGCACTAAATTTCGCCTATTTCACGGGATCGTATTAAGCCCCATGGTGATAGCGGTTGCCCTGTTCAAACCCATTGCTCAACATGTGGGTCAATGCGATCGCTTCACAGCCCAAGAACTAATGCACCATCTGCACCAGGCTTACCAACGAGGCCGTCAGGCCCAGCTAGATCCTGACCAATGGCAACCAGAAAATCTATGGCATCTGCCCTTGTCAGAAGTCAGAGCCATGCTTCATCTTTAAAGGCCTCAATCCCTACATAATGACTCAACCTTAACGTCGCAACAGGTATCAGCACCAATATAGTTCATTTGAACTATATTAAAATGTGAGCGCGGCAGTCATCCGCCCTCATCAGGTCAGCGCTAACGTCTTATCCCATCTTGGGATTAGCTTATCAATAAGCCAGCCAATGGGCACTTTGTGGGTAAGTAAGACGTTATTAGCGTAGATGCATCGCTGAAATGCTTGATTTAAGAAGTTTTGCTGTCTTCTCACGTTTGCAACTATGACTGATTCACCCAATCCCAATGGTTCTCGACCTGCGGTACCCGGTTGGCACCTGACCGAACGGCTAACGGACTATGGCGGTTATCGAGGAAAACACACCACACGTTTTGCCAATCGTGCGGTCCAAGAATTTAAGCATAATCAGTCCTTAGCTAATCCAGACAGTACAGCCTATGCCCTGCGCTGTGATTATGACGATGACGTCACCTTAGCTGAGGTATTGCAGCAACTTGCCAACCGTCCTGAGGCCAATGCTATTGAGGCTTTGGTCTTGGGTATGTGGCAAGGGGATGGCGTCTGTACCGGTGATCCCTCTACTGATTTGGTGAGCACATTGGTAACAATCCATGGGCAGTTATCCAAATTACAAGCCGTTTTTATTGGCGACATTACCTACGAGGAATGTGAAATTTCCTGGCTCCAGCAAAGCGATATGTCCTCGCTTTTGCAGGCTTACCCCCAGTTAGAACTGTTGCAAGTGCGGGGGGGCACTGGCTTGCAATTTGCCACAGCCGCTAAGCACGACCATCTCAAAGCATTAATTCTAGAAACAGGCGGGCTTAGTCGCGATACCGTCCATCAGATTTATGCCTGGGAACTGCCTGCCCTGGAACATTTGGAGTTTTGGTTTGGCACTGAAGACTATGGTGGCAACTGCTGGGAACAAGACTTAGAAGCGGTTTTAGACAATCTTTGTTTTCCCAACCTGATCTACTTAGGGTTGCGCAACAGCAAGTTTACCAATGAACTGATGGATCGGTTAGTAAACTCTCCTCTGTTAGCCAAGCTTAAGGTGTTGGATTTATCCATGGGCACTCTCTCTGATGAAGGTGCAACAAAATTATTAAACTGTCCTGCCATCAAAAATTTAAGCATCCTAAATGTCTCTGAAAGCTATCTTTCTGGCTCTATGATCGAGCAGTTAACAGCCCTGGGCATCCACGTCATTGCCGATGGACAACGGCAAGAAGAGGAAGACGAAGAGCCGGAATTTCGTCGGTATTGTGTGGTGTCTGAATAGTGAACTCGAACGTGAAACAAGGTATAAATATTTGCGGCCTAATGCTCTCTAAATAAAGGCTAATGGTTAATGTCGTTCTCATTGCCAATCCTCAAAGCCGCCGGGTAGATCTCTTTCAACAGGCTCTGGCCAACGGTGGTCTCCCCAAGGCCCAGTTAGTCACCTATGAAGAACTTCTGGCCAGACAATGTGCCCTAACAGATTGGGATAGCCCTAATACCTGGTTTCGGTTTGATGCGCCAGAACGAAGCTTTGCCACCGATCGGGGGTTTATTGCGACGGGTGCTGATGTGGATAGTCTCGGCAACCATCATCGGATTAGTGCAATGGCAGCATGTGCATTACCGGAAGACAAAGGGAGAATTCTCTATCCGCGCCAGTGGTATTTAGGGTGGCGACAATCTTTACAAGCCTGGGTGGCTCCCCTCCAAGGGAGAATTATGAACCACCCAGACGACATTGTCAGAATGTTCGATAAGGTTCTGTGTCAGCGGATATTACAAGCAGCAGGTATTCCCATTCCACCTGCGTTGACAATGGATCACCCCATCCAAAACTATGAACAGCTCAAGGCTAGGATGGCCCAGACAGGTACCCAGCGTGTCTTTATCAAACTGGCCCATGGCTCATCGGCCTCGGGGGTAATTGCCTATGAGTGTCATGGGCTCCATGAACGGGCTATTACCACTGTAGAACGGTCTACAGGACAGGGTGGATTGCGGTTTTATAACTCTCGCAAGATTTATGCCTATCGTAGTTCTCAACACATTTCAG
>JAHQVZ010000325.1 GCA_019634055.1 Leptolyngbyaceae cyanobacterium MAG.088 | reverse complement strand
TGAGAACAGTAATTGTTCTCTGAGAACGAGTTTAAAAGCAAGGCTTTGTAAAACTGAAAGTGTTTGGTCTGCTGTTAGGTTAATGAGACGCTGCAGGCTGTCCGAATAATTACGTCTCTCAATCATTACCTTACAAATTTCTTTGTAGAGTGCCCCACGCGACTTTGGTAAAACACACCCACTGTCATAGATAGTGATGATCATAATCAACAACAATGGCGTATTTGTCAGCTGAAAAAGATAGGGGTTTTGTTTGATGCGAACAATCAGCTGATTAGCTTGCCGATGAGCTTTTATTTCAAGCGCAGCTCTATCTCTCCTGTTTTTGGCTAATTGACCTTTTCTTTCCTCATGATGCTTATACCAGGAAAGAATAAACTTCTCTGCTTGCTTAAAATGAATTGGGCGCATATCGAGGAAGGTGGATACTTCCTTGATAACCTCTTTTCGATTTGAGAAGGGACGAGAGGTTACCACAAATGCAGTACCTGAGTATGACCGGATCTGCTGGTCAATCCAGCGGCCTATTTTTATCTGATTCTGCTCATTAGCAATTTCATCAAGTCCATCTAACATGACCAAACATTGCCCTCGTTTTAGCTTCCGTTGAAACCATCCGGTTGAAGGTTTTAAGGTTTGTATGATTTCCTGAGACTCTACCAACGTGGCTAAATTGGTAGATGGGTCACTCAAAATTTTGGGAGCAATTTCCCTGAGGGGTAAAAAGATGGGAGTCAGTCGTCTGAACTTACGAGTTGCTCTAGTCCGTTTAATTCCAGCACTTGCCAGTAATAGATATTTGAGTAAGGTTGTTTTACCAGCTCCAGGACTACCGGTAATCATAATGGGGTGAAATCTTCGACTACTGCGACCACCTCCTGTCAAAGCATACCAAACAGCTGATAGGCCATGTTCATCTGTAGGCTGTATAGGGGTTTTGTGATAATCATCATAGGAGAAGTTAAATGAGATATAAACTTCTTCCAACTCACAGTCAAAGGCAAGATTTGTTTTGGGGCCAGGTAGTTCAACCTCGCAGTAAAAGGTTTTTATAAAATTCTGATAGCGATCTATGAATCTAATTGGGGCTCGATATCTTAACAATTGAACCAAGGAGCTACATCCATCGATGATGTAGTCTGCCAAATCATCTACTTTGTCTTCCAGTTTTGTTTCTAATCTTTTTGCAAAGCGTTGAAGGAGATTTTTGATAACTTCAACTAATACAACTGATATAAACGAGAAGAGAAAGAATTCTTTTATATCTATATCAGGAGCTTTGTCACTGAAGAAACCAAAGAAAAATGCAACTGTTACTACGCCACTAGACATAGCAAGAGCCATACTAGATTTTGAGAGCTGCTGCTGCAGTAAAGAAAGTGGATTGTTTGAAGTAGTCATAGAAGTAGAGGAACACACACAATGCCTATATTTGTACTTACTTCTGAATATCGCACTGAGTATTCAAGTAAGGCTCTACGATATTTGCATCAGTCATACTTGCAGAAAACTGCCAAGCAGCATTTACATGACATACAACGAGGCCATTGACTCCGCAGACGGAAAATCAATGGCCTCATTAGTTATTGGTTTGTCGCCCGCACCAGGAAATTCCCTGGCGTTGTTTAATTTTGATTACACAATATTAGTGAAGCTACTTTCCGTTAGGTCTTCAGTAACTACCCCATTCAAGGTTGCTAAGACATCATTATTGATAATGATGTCATTACCAGCAAAGGTGAGCTGATTGAAACTCAGGCCGCTAGATAACCCAATCATGTCAATGCCGACATTAAAATCAGTAATGGTGTCAATACCACCACCCACCATCAGGATAAAGGTGTCATAGCCCTTACCTCCAGCAAGTTCATCATTGCCCAAGCCACCGTCTAGGGAGTCATTGCCGTCTCCTCCAGACAGTACATCTGCATTGTCACCACCGAGTAAGGTGTCATTACCAAGACCACCTTGGACAAAATCATTGCCATCGTCGCCCGACAGATGATCGTCGCCCATGCCACCCATTACGGTGTCATCACCACTACCACCTTTGAGGGTATCGTCGTCCTGACCACCAAACAACTTGTCGTCTCCAGCTTCCCCTTTAAGCAGGTCGTTACCAACACCACCATCTAGTTCGTCGTTACCGTCTCCACCTTTTAAGGTGTCGTCACCGATGCCACCCTGGATAAAGTCGTCACCATCGTCACCCGCAAGATAGTCGTCGCCCATGCCGCCTTTGAGCGTGTCATGGCCACTACCGCCTTTGAGGGTATCGTCGTCCTGACCACCAAACAACTTGTCGTCTCCAGCTTCCCCTTTAAGCAGGTCGTTACCAGCACCGCTATCCAAGTCATCATTACCAGCACCACCTTTTAGGGTGTCGTCACCGACGCCATCTCGAATGACATCATCGCCATTTTCACCAAAAATCTCGTCATTACCGGGACCACCCCTTAAGGTGTCATCGCCGCCCTTAGCAAAAATGATCTGGTCTCCTGGGCCACCGACAATATCGTCTGCAGCATCCGTCCCAAAGATGGTATCTGCAACGGAAGGCAACGTATTGTCAATATCAAACAACGGTGTAACCTGACCACGAATGGCACCGGGAGTCCCTAGCTCATCTGATTCAACAGTATGAATTTGGATATAGAGCTTACCCGCTTGTAGCTCATCTAAAAACTCGCTGAGGGGCTTAGTTTCAGGATCGTCATTCGTATCACCATCGCCATTTAGATCACGGGCGTCATGATCGTCCCAAATACCTGTGATGATGCCGTTTTCAAAGTCTACAACAAGATTATCGTCATCTTCGCTAGGTAGGCCAAAGATATTTAAGGTGTGGGGACCATTTTCGCCTTCAGGAGCCACATGGAGATGGATGCGAGTGACATCATTGGGAGCGGTGCGATCGCTAATATCTTGCTTAAGTGCCAGACCATCCAGCTTGATTTGATACGTTAAGCCACTGCCATCTTCCGCCAAAATAAATGTTGCGGTTGCTCTTGCTGTAGAGTCAGGAATAGAGTCATCTGCCACTACGACCTGAGCACCGTCAGCCACTAGGGTAAAGACATCGGCCTTAGGTGGCGGATCAATTTGGCCGCGAACGGCACCGGGAGTCCCTAATTCATCCGATTTTACATCGTGGATTTGAACATAGAGATCGCCAGCTACTAGTTCATCCAAAAACTCGCTGAAGGGTTTAGATTCGGGACCATCATTGGTGTCACCATCCCCATTCAAATCTTTAGCGTCGCTATCATCCCAGACGCCTCTGAGAATACCGTTTTCATAGTCAATCTCAAGATCATTATCATCTTCACTAGGAATCCCAAAGATATTTAAGGTATGGGGACCATTTTCACCCTCAGGCCCCGCATGAATATGAATCCTGGTGACGTCATTGTCCTCAGTACGGCTGGCCGGATCTGCCTTGAGGGTTAAACCATCCAAGTCTATTTCATAGGCCAAGCCATCTTCAGTTATTGTGAATTTTGCCTTCGCTGTGGCAGTAGAGTCAGGAATGGAGTCATCTTGCACCACCTGGTCACCATCACCGACAAGCGTAAAGTTATCTACCGAGTCGATGGGTAGAATCTGTCCGCGAGCGCTACCAGGGGTACCAAGCCTATCGGAGACTGCATCGTGGATTTGAATATAGAGATCGCCAGCTCGTAGGGCATCTAGAAACTCATTAAGGGGTTTTGTTTCAGGATCGTCGTCGGTATCCCCATCACCATTCAGATCGACCGCATCACCGTTGTCCCATAGCCCAGTAATAATGCCGTTCTCGTAGTCCACTACGAGATTATTATCATCTTCGCTAGGAATGCCAAAAATGTTTAGGGTATGGGGACCGTTGGAACCACGCTCACCTGCATGGATATGGATGCGGGTAACGTCGTTATCTGCGGTACGATCAGCAGGATCTTCTTTTAGGGTTAAACCGTTGAGCTTAATCTGATAGGCCAGACCACTGCCATCCTCTGCCAGGATAAAGGTAACAGTAGCTGTAGCATTACCATCGGTGATGGATGAATCTTGCACCACCTGGGGACCATCAGCCAGCGCTACAAAAATCTCCTGCGTTGATGCCTCAGGCTGAGTTACTGATGTATCTAACTGTCCACGCACAGTGCCAGGGGTACTCAGATTATCCGCAGCCCGATCGTGAATTTGCAGATAAAGCTGACGGGCTTCTAAATCGTCGATTAATTCACTTAACGGTTTTGTTTCAGGACCATCATCGGTATCGCCATCGCCATTCAGATCAACGGCATCGTCATCCCCCCAGACGCATACCAAAACCTCACGGTCGTAGTCCACTAAAAGATTCTTGTCATCTTCGCTGGGTAACCCAAAAATGTTCAGCGAGTGGGGACCGTTTAGCCCTTCGGCACCTTTGTGCACGTGTACCTTGGTCACGTCATTATCTGCCGTGCGTTCAGCCGGATCTGCCTTTAGATTTAGATCATCGAATTCAATTTGGTAGGCCAGCAGTTCCCCACCTTTAAGGGGTGTAAAGGTGGCCTTTGCAGTAGCAGTAGAGTCAGGGATCGACTGGGGTTGAACAACTTTATTGCCCTCGGCTAGCAGGGTAAAACTGTTGTCAGAGGTGAGGGGAGTAATCTGACCACGGACAGCGCCAGGGGTACCCAACTGATCTGATAACACATCGTGGACCTGGATATAGAGTTCACCTGCGTTGAGGGTTTCAAGGAAATCACTCAGGGGTTTAGATTCTGGATCGTCATTAGTGTCGCCATCGCCATTCAGGTCTTTAGCATCGCCATTGTCCCAAATGCCTGTGATGATATTGTTGTCATAATCAACAACCAAATCGTCATCATCTTCACTGGGCAGTCCAAAAATATTTAATGTATGGCCACCGTTAGAACCGGGGGCACCGACATGGAAATGAATCTTAGTGACATCGTTTAGAGCGGTGCGGCTGTCGGGATCTGCTTTAAGATTTAAACCATTAAGCTGGATTTTATAGCTCAATCCGCTGCCATCTTCTGCCAGCAAAAACGTAACAATTGCAGTTGCTGTGGAATCGACAATGGCTTCATCTTGGACTACCTGTTCCCCATCGGCTAGGGCAATAAATGCAGGTGTGGATTCATGTGTTTCCGAAGAACTGAGGCGATCAGACATGAGTTTTCAAGCTTAATTGATGGTTCCTACGTAAAAATTCTGACCCTGTTAAAACTGTAGCTAAATTCAAAGTCGGAATTATCAAGGGGATATCAAATTCAAGTAGGAAAAATAAAATAAGCTATGAAGTAAGCACTATTGATGAACATCAACGGTTACTAAATGCGTAAGGTTCCCATAGCCGCTTTTTTTGAATAAGTCCGGTGTGTTTGATCTGTGAGTGTTGAACAGAATTATATAGTCCATGTCATGGACCATGCGGCCAGCTTGAGAAAGAGAACTAACAAAACAGGTGTAGCAAACCATTAAGAGGCCAATAGTTTGTCGCTACGGGTACGCGTATTTCTTGATTTTTTAAGCACCCATTACCCTTTGCCTTAAAAGACTTACGCTTTTCCAGGCAGATGCTTACCCCCATCAGAGCTTAACTGACCAGTGGTAAGCCTAAATAATTCTATTGAATGGCTATTCAATACCTATTCCTTAGGTTCTGTAACCGACGGAAGTTGCTGATCAGCCCAATGAAACCCGCGTGCGACCCACTGCCATATGGCCACAGATGCTAAGACCAGAGCTGCCATTTTCAGAAAGAGAATGATTAACCCATTAAATGTAGTAACCAGGGTCACCAATGCGATCGCAAGTACCGCTAACGCCGCACTCAACAACAATTGAACAGGCTGAGTACTGCGAAGCAGCTGCCAAAAAGCCTGGGTTTTATCGGTTGCAACTGGCCGATACTCGGCCCATACCCCAAGCACACCATTAGTTGCTTGGGTAGCCAAATTACCCAGCCTGGTCTCCAGCGCCAGACGGTGCTGATCGACAACCTCAGAGGTGGCTATACTAAAATCAGTGGTATTAGTAGATGTGGGTTTTGCTAACGTCATAGGTCACTCCTTATGTGAGATGCTTAGATTGAGGGAAAGGATAAATGGCATCAACAACCTGCCCCTCAGAATTTTTGTGAGGTGAAAGCCCAATTAAGTACTATTGTACTATAAACCTTAATTGCAGCATAGCATCTTAACAAAGCGCTAAGAGTGACAAGGCATTACGAGGTACCCCATGCTATTGATCAAAAGTCTTTAGTTAATCACGACAAATGTCCGGTTTTCACATAAATAAGACAACCATCTTCGCTAAAGGGGGTATGGACACTATCGGCAGGATTTCGTAGCCAGGTACCAGCAGGATAAACCCCCTGTTCATCGACAAAGGTACCTTCTATAACAAAAATTTCTTCTCCACCCCAATGCAGATGTTGTTGAAACTGAGTGCCCGGTGCCCATTTAACTAAGGCTACCTGTTCAGTGCCATAGCTATGGAGGGGCAGCACTTGCAAACCAGGAACCAAACCAGGAGCCCAACTAGCCCCACTAGTATCGATGGTTACCTGGTGTTGATCATCTGGATCCATTTGCCGTAATTTGACCAGAATGGTTGCCCCATTTTCACTATGGGGCGTGTGGCTGGAGCCTACAGGATTACGGACATAGGTGCCTGGTCCAAAGTCTCCATGTTCGTCTGAGAAGACCCCATCTAGAACAAAAAACTCTTCACCACCACCATGGGTATGGGCAGAGAAGTAGCTGCCGGGAGCATAGCGAACGATGGAGGTAGCACGGGCCACTTCTGCACCATCACGTTCGAGCATGCGCCGTTGTACGCCTGCCATGGGAGAGTCAACCCAGGGGAGGTCTTTGGTATTGACAACAGCACGTTCTGTTAAATCAGCATTGATTTTCATGGTTAACCAAAGAATCGACTACTAGACATGGAATTGAGATTTTATTGACCTAAATTTAGGCAAAACTAAGCCTTCGGATAAACCAGATAAAAAGCAAGGAGTCGAAAGTAAGGACAGAAAAATTATCAAAGTCCTTAATCCTCATAGCTATTATTTGAAAACTATGGGGAGTTGAAATCCAGTAAGTTTGAGTTTATTTAATTTCTGTCCCTAACTCGGGATAACTCTTTACCCTGTATCGGTCTTCTGTTCAAAAATCACGTCCTGCTGGACTCCTAGCTTAGACAAAAGAAATTGAGCTTGTTTCCATCGGGATCGCGGAAATAGCCAGCGTAAAATTTCAATGTTTGATTAGTGCGTGGACCGGGCGCGCCTTCATCGGTCGCACCAAGTTCTAACGCTTTCGCATGTAAACGGTTAACTGTATCAGGGTCGCTTGCCCCCAAAGACACCATAGAACCATTCCCCACGGTAGCGGGTTCGCCATTAGCGGGCTGAGCAATCCCAAAGAATGGAGTCCCCTCAGCCCCTGCATAAAGAATGACGCGATCAACTTCTACAGCCCGTTTTCCGCCTACTTCTGCAAGCAACGCATCGTAGAACGCAGTTAATTTGTCGAGATTATTGGTACCAATCAACGTGTAAGCAATCATTGTCTAGTTCCTCTGTTTGATTAGGTCTTTGAGAGATTGCCTTAATATCTACCTACTAGATGGTAGATATTAAGGCAAAAAAATTTAGCGTTTGGGAAACTTTGCTTTAAGCAGTGGATATACAATCTGCTCAAAGGTGCTGGTGCTATTTTCTGACGAACGGGCCAGCAACTGTGCACCCTGGAGCATAGCAATCAGCCCTTTTGCCTCCTGTGTCACCGAGGGTTGACAGGTCCAAAGGTCGTCATCACAGCCCTGCTGCAGCAGGTTTATCAGCCAGACTTCAGTCTCGCTAAAGAAAACCTGAATCTCATCGTGGATAGATTGGGGTAATACGGCAAAGTCTGCAGCTAGCATGGCACAGAGACAGATTTGCTCGTTTTTCAACCCATCGCGATAGAGATTGGCAAATTGAATGATTTGCTGATCAAGGCTAGAGTTGGAATGGCTAATGCGATCGCACGCTTTCCCCATCCCTTCTCGGTATCGCTTCACTAGCTCTACTACCAACTCATCTTTTGACGGAAAGTGGTAGTGGATACTGGCTTTACGAATGCCAACTTCTTTTGAGATATCGGCGTAACTAAAGGCGCTATAGCCCCGGTTTCGCACCATACCCTGAGCGACATCCAATATGCGTTGAGCTGTACTGTTTTCCATAGCTCAATTATCTACCATCTAGTAGGTAGATGTCAACCAGAAAATAATTTTTGGCACTACTAACTTTGTTCAATCAGCGCTAGCCTACTATTTTTGGCACTTTCAATATTTTCTTGCGTTTCTGTAAGTCTTATATGACACATCCCCATAGCCACTGTTACTCTGGCCATAGCATCAGCACAGGCAGACAATCCCTGTTGAATTTTTGATTGAATCAACCAGTCTGTGATTAAGCCATCAAAGAAAAAATCTGCAAATTTAGAAAACTCACTAATATCGAGCGATATGCTGAACCTTTGACCAACATCAACCAGTTCTGTTTGGAAGCGTCTTAAATGCTGCTGAGCCTGTTGGGTATGGCGTCTGGCCGAATCAATACCAGTATGTTTTGCCAGGGTAGCCACCATGCCGCCACCAAGCATATCCCATGTGCCCCAGTTAGCTGCCGATTGCAGATCAGAACTAACTTGCTGTAGAGATTTTAATGTGGCTTCTCCTGCCTGGATGGCAGCTTGTAGCTCTTTGCGCTCGCACCTCAAATCAGCTAGTTCCTCAGAGAGAATCAACAACCTTTCCGCCTGATCATCACCGACGTCAAAAAGATACTTTTCCTTCTCCTGAATCAGAGCTTGATACTCAATCTCGGCCCGTTCAAATTTAGCCAGTTCATCTTGTAGAAACCGAACTTTTTCTCTGGCAGTAGTCGCAGCTTGCACGCTTTCATCGTACTTAAGTTTCACAGTCAGATATTCCTGATTTTCCTTAGCAAGGTGCTGTTCTTTAGTGCCCAAAATGCTGTACAAAAAAGTAGTCAGGCTAAACGCTTCAAGTCTAGTCACATCCAACTGTTCTCTCTCAAGTTGTCGTGTTAGCACTAAGCATCTGTCAGTCTCATTCTTTAAAGATTGCTGCACTTGACACAGCATGGCCCGTAGCTTTTGTGCTGTGCAGACTCGTTTCTTTGCTTGTACTAGACGCTTATCTATTTCCCTGTGCATTATGACTTGACGCTGTACCCATTAGCTTTAGTATGGGAGCCAGGTAACCGATCGCCAGCACCCACACGGGTACCTTCTAAAGTATATTTTCTAAAATGCTTTCTACGTGAATCTTAGTTGTATCCAGAAAAGGCACATCTGTATCAGAAGAGTTTCTCAAAATAAGAGGCAGTTCTGTCCCCCCCAAGATTAATCCTTGAATTCCGTGAGTTTGCTTGAGCTTCGTCACAATATTGAGCAGACCCGTTCTCGTCTCGTCGAGAATGATTCCTTTAACCAGTTCACCCATGTATTTGTCATGGATATAATCCTGAGCAGTTGCATCAGGCACAATCACGTCAATGCCTTGTTTAGCCAGCACCTTGTCGTAAAACCCTCCCTGCATGGTAAATCGGGTTCCAAATAACCCAATTTTTTGAATCCCGAGTGCCTTAGCATTTTTACAGGTAGCTTCAACAATGCTGATCATGGGTAAGGTTACGGCTGCCTGAACCTGGTCAAACACAATATGGGGAGTATTAGAGGCAAATAGCGCAAAATCAGCCCCTGCAGCCGCCAGTTTATTGACTTCAGCCGCCAGATAGTCTGAGGCTTCAGCCAGCTGATTGCTACCAATTAAATCCAGCATCTTTTTCATA
>JAHQVZ010000324.1 GCA_019634055.1 Leptolyngbyaceae cyanobacterium MAG.088 | reverse complement strand
TTAGATAACGCCCAAGCCCTCCGGCAGGCCATGCTAACTATTTATCGAAAATACGAAGATCCCAACACCTGGGCTGCGTTTACACTAATCGGTGCTATATCTTAGGCCTAAAGCCTGGGCCTGAAGGCCGGGCAGTGGGCAATGGGGTTTGATAGTAGTCTTGTCTGTAGCAAAAAGAGTTCTGATGTCATGCCGATTCCATTGCCCACCGCCCACTGCCCAGCTCGCGAAGCGAGCCCTGTATCTTTGTACAGGCTCCCAAATATTCGGCCATTTCTATTAGGTGTATCTGGGTGATTTATCAGGATTATCTCAGTTTGGCCAGATAAAGTCGTTACAGATAGATAAATCCTGTCCATGTTCAGAACTGTCATATTTCTGTATAACGAAATAAACGGTTCTAATTTGGACGTAATGTCTATCCCATATATGCCGTCATATTCCGTGCGTTGTTCTAATGAAATTTGATCCAGGTTGTATTCAATTTCGCCTTACCGCTGGCATGGTGCTGGCCTCTATTCTTGGCTTTGGTGGTATGACCGCCTGGAGTAACTTTAGAATGCAGCAAATTCTAATTCAGGGGCATAAAAAGCATGCTGTAGACGTTGCTGAACGTTTTGGTCAGGATGTTGCCTGGATGGATGAAACATTGCCGTCTACGATGGCCCTGGAAAAGGTTATCAACTATCGATCTACGCCGGATACAGCTATCTGGATTCGGTCTTCAGACGGTGACATCATTGCTCAGTCCGATACCCTCGAAATGGGTTCCTGGCAAAAAGATGGTCTGGCAGAAAGTGTTCTTACATTATCGCCGAATCAGACATTGGCCAGCGTCAGTATTCAGGGCCGTCAGTTAATTGTCTGTATTAGTCCTCTAGAAGTAAATGACACTGTTTTAGGCGATCTGTTTATTATTGATGACATTACCCAAAACCAGCGTAGTTTTTCTACTGTTACTAAGGATTTAACCTTAGCGAGTATTTTTGTCATTGGTCTATCGGCCATTGTGATTGCCATCTATGTGCGGCAGTCTATTAAGCCGATTTGCAAGATGAATGAGCTGGCGGCGAATGTGTCTCCTGACAACCTGGCGGATACTCATTTGGAGTTTGATCGAGCGCCGACAGAAGTTAGGGATTTAGCCCAGGCGTTTAACATGATGTTAGGTCGGTTGTCAGGGGCCTGGGAGCAGCAGCGTCGTTTTGTGAGCGATGTATCCCATGAGTTAAGAACACCGTTAACGCTGGTTCATGGCTATTTGCAAAGTACCCTACGGCGTTGTAATACCCTGACTGAGCCCCAGCGCGAAGGGCTAGAAATTGCTGCCTCAGAGGCTGATCGCACCATTCGTTTATTGCAAGACCTGTTAGACCTGGCCCGCGCTGACGGTGGCCACATACGGTTTCACATTGAGCGTGTGTCTTTAAAAGACATGGTGTTAGACACGGTTGAGGCGGGTTATCCGAGTAGTCGGGTAAAGGTGGATATTCAAAGTCCTGGGGTTGATGCTCGGGCCGATCGTAATCGGCTAAAACAGGTGCTCATTAATCTGATTGATAATGCGGTCAAGTATTCTGAAGACAATACAGTTGTAACTGTGCGCCTCAAGCAGGAAGGGGAATGGGCGATGATTCAGATTTGCGATCGCGGTCGTGGTATTCCCAGAACCGCCATCACCCAGATTTTTGAACCCTTTTACCGTGTAGATGAAGACCGTTCACGGGTAACGGGCGGAACTGGTTTGGGGTTATCCATCGTCAAAACTTTAGTTGAAGGGATGCGGGGAAAAATTAAGGTACAGTCTAATCCAGGTGACGGTAGTATATTCACCGTTAGCTTGCCTTCTTAAGTTAGCTTTTTAGTCGGGTTATTGTCGGAGCCAACCACTATGCCAGAGACCTCTGCCAAAATTTTAGTCATCGAAGATGAGACCCAGCTTGCCAAATTTGTGCAAATGGAGCTTTCCTATGAGGGCTACGATGTTGCCGTTGCCAATGATGGCCTGTCTGGGCTGATGGCCGCTCGTGATAGTATGCCTGACCTGATTTTGCTCGATTGGATGATGCCGGGGTTGGCCGGGGTGGAGGTATGCCGACGGTTACGCAGTACCGGTGCCCAAATGCCGATTATTTTCTTAACGGCTAAGGATGATGTGGCTGACCGGGTGGCTGGGTTAGATGCCGGAGCAGATGACTATGTGGTCAAGCCCTTTAGCATTGAAGAACTCCTAGCCCGAGTGCGGGCTCACCTGCGGCGTAATGATCCCCAAGATGCAGAGATGCTACAGTTTGAGACCCTATCGTTGAATCGTAAAACCCGCGAGGTGTTTCGCGGTGATCGGGGCATTGAGCTAACGGCTAAAGAATTTGATTTATTGGATTATTTAATTGCCCATCCCCGTCAGGTGCTGACCCGCGATCAGATTTTAGAAAAAGTCTGGGGGTACGATTTTATGGGTGATTCGAACATCATTGAGGTCTACATTCGCTATCTGCGGTTAAAGCTAGAGTCAGAAGGCGAGAAGCGGTTAATCCAGACCGTGCGGGGCGTAGGTTACGTGCTGCGGGAGTAATCGGGACCATCGTCCTCCCCTTTATAAGCCGACTGTGTATATACAGTCGGCCGTCATAAGTGGGGATGCTTGTATTGCTAATATACAGATTCTGGTGTGGCGGCTGGTGAGTTACCGGCAGCAGGCTATGAGTAATGGGCAGATTTTAGAGGGTTATCCCGACCATACCGCCGCTGATCTGGTGACGGTATGGGCTTATGCTTTGGACTTTGGTGAATGAGCAGGGCGAGGTGATCGGCATTAATACGGCGATTCGGGCGGATGCTGAGGGGATTGGCTTTGCGATTCCGATGACGAACCTGACGGTGGAACAGACAAAGCAGATCAATGACGATCCGAATTCGGTGCTGACGGTACGGCGTATTGATTATGCAGATGGTGCGATTTGAGGTGATATGGGGTGATCAGACGCAGCGTTTGACGGTGCGGCCTGGTGAACTGCAGGATGCAGGGCAGTAAGAGAAGGTGGTTGTCCCTACAGGGGCGAAATTAGACGCTAAACCGTTTGTTTTTGTTGAGGATTTTTGTTGAGGCTGAGAATAAGGAACAGCTGTTTGAGGTACAAAAGGCGTTGGCTCAGGGGGAACGTAGGCTGAGACCCCAGGGGCAGTTGCCGAAAACTGAGAATTAATTGTTTGGTGTCTTGAAACTCTTCCCTGATAGGTGTCAGTGTTGAGGGCGTGCACAAGGTAGCACTCTTACTAGAGGAATTTCTCCGATCAAGCAATTGTGAAGGTGGCTAACGGTTGTTCAGGCCCCCAAACCCCCAAAAAATGGGGGCTTTGAGTAGAGTCTCCCCCAAATTTGGGGGACGGCAGGGGGCCTGGACAACCTTCAAGTGCCCTTGCAAAACCTCGTTATCAGAGTTTTCTACTGAAAATAAATTAGCCCTGGCAAGAATAGGGACTTTGAGACCGAACGTCTTAACGGGTGAAAATTAGGAGTATTACTAGTATTAGCAAAATTCCACAGGCTATAAGGCTTAGGGTGAGTTGTTGTTTGAGTTGGGCGATGCGGCGGTTTGAGAGTACATCCATGTCTTGCAGTATTTTCTCGTTTTCTCGCTTACGAACGGCTTCTTGTCGGGCCATGGCTTGTTCATAAATATGGGATTGGCTGCTCATTAAAAACTGATGATGTTCTTCGCTCAGGCTCTGGCTACCGGCCCAGGTTCTGGCTTCTTGTAAGGTTTTTTCGTTGAGCAACCAGCGAGGATCGCATTGTGATGTGAGCCACTTTTCCAGAATTTTCTGATAGGGACATAACGAGGTTAAACGACGGTCTACCCACCAGGGTCTAAAGATTTCGGCGTAGATTTGATTGGCTACTTTGAGATAGGCTCCTTCTTTGACCACTAGACCTGTGAGCTGTAGTTCGTTTTGTTCTGGGCTACCGTCTAGTACGATAATGCGCGACTTTAAGATGTCTCGATAAACTTCTAGCAGCCTTTGGGCGCGGGAACTGTGGAGCAGTCTATCTTGGATGGTTTTGAGGTGTTCGGGGGTGTCTTGCTGTAGCCAGTCTTGGATGATTTTGCGTTCGACCAGTTTATCGATGTAGGGGGCTGGATAGGCTTTCGGTTCTATGTTGGCTTCGTTGACAACGAGCTGGCATAGTTTTTGGGTTAAAAAGGGCTGTCCGCCGGTCCAGCGTAAAATGCTTTGAATTAGTCCTTCGGCATACTCTGATAGGTGGGTGAGGCCGATGCTGAGGGGTTTGGCTTCGTCTAGGGTGAAGCCTCTGAGTTGGATGGCGGTGCCGATGTTAAAGGGGGTTCGATCGCGAGCGGAAATTAGCTCAGATGGGGTGGCGACACCGATGAGGGTAAAGGTGAGGCGACGGTAGTCGGGATGTTCGGCCCGTTCTTGGTAAACGTAACGGATTAGGGAAAAGAAGTCGTCGCTAAAGTCAAATTGAAACAGGCTATCGATTTCGTCGATAAAGATAACGATGGGCTGTTGAATTTCGATGAGGAGAACGTCTTCGATAAATTCGCTAAAGCGTTGAATGGGGGAGAGTCCGTCGCGTTCTCGCCACCAGGGGATGACTTTTAGTTTGATGCCCAGGCTACGGCTAAGGCGACGAATGACGCCGAGGTACCAGGCTTCGGAGGTCATGCCGTGTTCGACGATGGCGCTGACTTCGATGATGCCGCAGGCGATGCCTCTGGCTTTGAGGCGTTGGGTGGTTTGTACTCGCAGGCTAGATTTGCCCATTTGGCGGGCATTGAAAATATGGCAATATTCTCGGGCCATCAGGGCCAGGTAGAGGTCTTCGTCGGCCTGGCGGGAGATGTAGGTGGGGGCATCCTGGCGTAGGGCTCCGCCAACGGTGTATTGGTAGGCGGATAAGTTACTCATAGGGTAGATGTTTTAGTAACATGTCGCTAATTTTATCGAGCACCGCCGCTTCTCTCTCTTCTCTCTCTTCTATTCACTTCAGCTTCATTAGCAAGGCGTTGGGCCCGCTGTTTAGGGCTAAGTTGTAAAGCAGGATTCCACTCCAATGCGGTTTGATAGCGTTCTACAGCCAGACTTACTAGCTCTTGGGCAGCTAGTCTATCGCCTTCTTCTACTAGAGCAGTTGCTGCGGCTAGCTTACGGGCTGAAGTATGGCAAATTTCTAACGTTTCCAGAACTGTTGGATGGGTCGCAAAGTAAGCATTGAGATAATTGCAACCACGCGCTATTAATGTGTTGAGACTATCCGTATTCCACACCCGGGCGGTGTTGTCAGAGCTGGCGGTGACGATGCGTGAGCCATCGGGGCTGAAGCTGGCGTTTAGGACCAAGTTTTGATGGCCTTTGAGCTCTTGGACCAGCTGTCCCGACTCGGTATTCCA
>JAHQVZ010000323.1 GCA_019634055.1 Leptolyngbyaceae cyanobacterium MAG.088 | reverse complement strand
CGCCGCAATAATAGTCACTTGCCCCCCTTCCCCTTCAAAGGCATTGGCAGTGATGTCGCTATCTTCCGTTGGAATCGCCACGATAAATGGCACCGTAATAGTGATATTTCCCCCGTCTCCTCCTGTTTGAAGTGAACCTGCTGTTGCACTAATGCGACTGCCATCACGAAGGGTAAGCAGGCTATCAATAGTCAGGATGATATTTCCCCCATCCGATGTACTCGATGTAGCCCTTAAAAAGCTACCATTTTCTAACAGAACCTGATTAGCTGTAATTTCGAGATTTCCCGCGCTGCTTTCTAACTCTCTACTTGATAATCCATCCACAGCAATGCCACCATCATTTAGACGCAACTGGTTATCAAGTTCGATAATAATATTTCCTGCATTGTCTGAACTTCTTGTATTGGCGCTGATTCGTCCACCATCTAAGACTTCCAGATTGCTAGCGTAGATCTCTATATTGCCACCATTGCCTGTTACTCCTTGAGCACCGCGACTGAAAATGCCGCTGTTAGATAGTGGATTGTCTCCAGCACCAGTGACAATTACTGTACCCTGGGCATGGACCGATACATTACCTGCATCGCCTTGTCCAAAGGTACTTGCAGTCACCAATGCGCCATTTGTAATGGTTAGATTGTTTGTGAAAATTGTGACATCGCCACCATTACCTTTGGCCTGAATGCCTGTAGCTCCATCAATGCCCACACGACTAATAGCACCGCTGCGTAAAGATTCATTGTCACTGCTCACACCATCGAAAACAACCTCATCTTCGGCATAAATCGTTATATCGCCTGCATCGCCGTCTCCTAAGGTGCTAGCGTTGAGGGTAGCACCATCAGTGACTATTAGGGAGCCAGTGTAGATTTCAATACTACCGCCATTGCCGGTTGCCTCAGGTCCTAATCCACTCAAAATAACGCTGGGCAGTTCACCATTGCTACTAGCTCCATCTAGCATTACTTGGTCTTGAATAGTGAGAACTATATTACCTGCGTCCCCTCGACCTAAATTGCTTGCGCCTAATCCAGCGCCAGCGGTGATTTCTAACGTATCAGCAAATATTTGAATATCACCGCTATCGCCTGTTGCACCCCGTTCAACGCCGCTGGTTGCCGAGCTACGCTCTTCGAGGTCTTCGCTGGCACCAGTAAAGATGACGCTATCTTGTACGTCAATGACGATATCGCCTGAACTGCCGCTGCCTCGATTGCTAGTACTTATCTGTGATACACCATCTACTGTCAAGGCGTTAGCCAAAATAATAATGTCGCCCGCCTGGCCAGTGCCGACAATTTCATTTTCAATGAAACTGCTATCTGAGAGGGTTATATTACCTGTAGCATCAATGACAATGCCACCCCCTTGGGTATCTGGATTGTTGGAATTGATATCAATACCTGCGATGACCCTAGATTCTGAAATATCAACATTATTGGCATAAACTGAGATATCTCCACCGCCACTGGCAGCAACATCAATTAAGGCTTCGTTACTAAGTTGAACATTGCCTCTTTCTAGGTCATTAGAGACTGTCAGTGCAGTATCGCCTGCCGAAACGTTGACGGTTCCAGGTCCAGTAATGGCTCCAATTTCAATGCGTCCTCCTGGGGTAATCAATTGGCCGCCATCCAGATTAATATCACCGCCTAAAAGGACGAGTGATTCCCCAGCGGGTACTTGAAAGTTAGCCTGATGAATAATGTCTGCAGGCTGAGATAGTTCGCTAAAAAAGAAGGCAGAGGGATTAATGGCCAGTAATTGATCTGAACCTGGGTTAACCGCACTAAAAACACCCTCTTGGCCAAACTCAATGGCATCCGCTGTGGTCACAATAAAGGAGCCTTGAACATCTAAACTGGCATTTGGCCCAAAGGCCACTCCATTGGGGTTGATTAGATATAAAGCAGCGTCTGAGCCGGAGGTCCCTAATGTTCCATCAATAAAGGATTCGCTACCGCCTGTTACCCGACTAAAAATATGATTAATGGCAGCCGGGCTAATAAAATAAACAGATTCTTCCGTATCGATATTAAATGAGGAGAAGCTATGGAAGAGGTTTTGGCCTTCAAGAGTGCCGCCGTCGATTTGAACTGATTCTGGTGTGACGGGTATAACCTGAGTGCCGACCGTATTATCGGTAACGGGTAAGGCTAGAACGGCAATGGGTGATAATACATGGGTGACGCTAATAAGTGACGAAAGTAAATATTGGGAACGTAGCATCGTTGGAAGTTACCTACAGGGGGGATTGATTGGCTTTACAGGTTTAATCAGTTAGATAATTTTGTAATACATAATTTATTTACAAAGGTTTTTACAGGTTTGACTAAATGACTGTGAGCTGATTGTGGTGAGTGTTCTGTTTTATCCCTTATTTTTATCCCTTATTAAGTTTGGGCTAACTTAGGGATTATGATAAATCATAACGATTGTTGCAGACAGTGGATAGCGGTGCAGAACCTAGAGTACATCTGGTAGGCTAAAAGCAATTTTGCCCCATTTTCCGGAGCTGTCGCTATGCGCCGTTCTTACCTGAGGCTTTTAGCCCGACGGACATTTACTATTCTGTGTGGTCTAAGCCTGTTATGTACCCTCTGGTTAGGTCATCATCCTTTCAGAGGAACGACGTCATCGGTTCAGGCGCAGGATGTTCGTCAGCTTGTGCAAACAGGGGTAGAGCATTACCAGGCTGGAAACTTTGTCGCGGCCGTTGACCCATGGTTGACTGCTTATGAAGTTTATAAGGCCAGTCAAGATCTGCCAGCTTTGGCTATTGTCAGCGAAAACCTGGCACGGGCTTACCAACAAATGGGGCGTACGTCTGAAGAAATTACCTATTGGCAACAGGCCGGTACTACTATTAAGACCTTGGGAGATCGCCAAAAGCTAGGTCGGCTTTTAACGGAAGAAGCTCAAGCCTATGGTCGTTTGGGGCAGCATCGACGAGCTATTACCCTACTATGTGGTGTCGAACCTGATGAGGGAGCCTGTCAGGCCAATAGTGCCCTAAATTTGGCTAAGGATACGGAAGATCTTTTAGGGCAGGTAACGGCTTTGGGCAGTTTGGGTGAAGCCTATCGGTCGAGCGGTCGGCTGAATGTTGCTAAGGACTATTTGATGGAAGGATATGCCATTGGTAGTACCCTTGGGGATCAGCCAAATTTAATGGCTTCTTTGCTCAATAGTTTGGGTAACGTATCGGCTAACTTAGCCCTGATTAATGGGCGGCGTGCCGAGGAAGCTCTGAATAAGGGAGATAATAACTCTGTTGTTGCATTAAGGATGCGAACGGAGGCCAATAATGATCAAGCTATTGAATATTTTTTAGAGAGCTATGACCTGGCCGTTAATAATCAGCAAAACGAATTACAACTTTATGCATTGCTCAATTTGATCCCGGCCTATGAGCGTGCGGGGGATCAAGTGGCGGTGCGCTCTTATCGAGTGCTGGCGTTGAATGTACTACAGCGGCTACCGGATGCAAAACCTAAAGCGTTTGCGGCTATTAAGCTGGCTGATTTTTTAGATCCACCTGAGGTGCGGCGCTCACAGCGAATTTTGAGTGATACGCCCATTGCATCTGCTGCAGTAGAGGCTGAGGCGATCGCATTATTGGAGCAGGCCCGTGATATTGGTGAAGCGATTGAGAACCCTCGCCTTTTATCGTTTGCCCTGGGTAAGCTCGGCACGCTTGATGAACGGGCAGGGCGCTATGAGGCTGCTTTAGAGAAAACTCAAGACGCCCGTTATGCGGCTGATCAAGACCGTGCGGCTCAAGATAGTCTTTATCTATGGGAATGGCAATTAGGGCGTATTTTTAATGCTTTAGATAGGGAAGAGGATGCTAGCCAGGCCTATGGTCAGGCGGTTGCTGTATTGGATCAAATTCGCAGTGATATTCTCAGTGCCAACCGAGAGCTGCAGTTTGACTTTCGCGATACCGTAGAACCGCTTTATCGGCAGTATGCTGATCTAAGTTTGGCTGATGTACCTAAGAGGCAAAAACTTGAAGAAAAAGATCCTACCTTTGAGAATTTAGAGACAGCGTTGTCAACGCTGAACTCGCTTAAGGTTGCGGAATTGCAAAGCTACTTTGCGAATGATTGTGTGATTGTTCCGTCTGAAATTCGAGCTGATGAGGTCACTCGAAATACGGCTACGGGGGTGTTTAGCACGGCTATTTCGGGTGATAAATTAACGATTATTTTAAGCTTGCCAGATGGTAGTCGAAAGGTTGTAACGATTCTGGAAACTGAAGCTAATGTCGAAGCTACCGTTAATGAGTTTCGTGGAAAATTAGAAGCTGGGTCGCGGGATTATGTGTTTGATAGTCAGGCGGCTAAAAAACTGTATCAATGGTTGATTGAGCCTTTTGAAGATGACCTTAAGGCTGCTGAGGTTAAAACTCTGGTGTTTGTTAATGATGGTCTGTTGCGCAGTGTGCCGATGGCGGCTTTATACGATGGTAGTCGGTATTTAATTGAAAACTATGCTGTGGCGACTACCCCAAGTCTGACATTGACTACTCCAAAAAAAGTAGCACGCGGCAAGTTAAACGCCTTGTTGTTAGGTGTTAGTGAGCGTTCTCGGTTGCCTGGACGCTCATTTATTTCGTTGCCAGCTGTAGATCAAGAGTTAGATGATTTATCGAAACGATTGCCCGATAGCAAAATTCTGTTAAATCAAGATTTTTCTATTGAGGCTGTGCAACAAACTCTGGCCGAAAGGGACTATCGGATTTTGCACATGGCGACCCATGGTGAATTTGGCTTTGCACCAGAGAATAACTTCATTGTTGCGGGGGCTAAACAAACTGGCGAGTTGAGTCAGTACAATCAAAAGCTCACCATTAGTCAGTTGGATGCGTTAATTCGTGAGATTAATGATCCAACCCGTGAACCGATTGAATTGCTGACGCTGTCTGCTTGCGAGACCGGTATTGGTGACAACCGTTCTACCCTGGGGTTGGCAGGGGTGGCTGTGCGGGCAGGAGTGCGAAGCGCGATCGCAACCCTATGGACTGTCAGCGATGAGTCCACTGCCGAAGTGATGGCCAACTTTTATGAAAAGTTGCAAGATCCTGCTTTAACTAAGGCCGAAGCTTTGCAAGAGGCCCAACTGTCGATGTTGCACTCCGATGATGATAGTGGTAAATCCTTACCCTATCGTTGGGCACCATTTATTTTGATTGGTAACTGGCTCTAGTTCAATCTAGATCACCGGTATTGTTCAAGCCCTAATGCCTCTTATGGAGTAGGGGTTGTTGCTTCAACAATTGTCAGAATATTTTGCTGTAGCTCCTCTGTATTAGGAGCTGTAATATTCTCAGCTAAATCAGACAGTAGCCCGCTACGGGTTTGTTGGTCTGTTACCGTTGTTGCCTGGGCAACCTGTGCGATCGCATTGTACCAAATGCCTGCTCGGCCATAGGCCAGGGCGCGCTCAGTATCAGTGGTTGCTGTTGATAGGACCTGCGTTAATGTGGGAGTGGTGGGTACCACTTCAAACGTCAACTCTTGCAATAATGCTCGGGATGGATGGGCCGGATTGCATTCAATAATGACCTGCCAGCGATAATTGACACCTGGTGAGAGCGCTTTTTCAGTTTGAGGTAGCTGATATTTAACAAATCCAGGCGTGTAGCCTAACTCTGTTTCAAAAATGGGAATGGGGCGATTAGCGTCATTGGGTTCCAAGATTCTAAATAAAACGGTATAAGGAGTCTCTGACTCAGGTAAATACCAAACGAATTCTGGATGGCTAGATACGGTTTGCCCAAGAATGAGTTCTGCATCTTTGGGGCCAAATGCGGCGAATGCTGTATCTGCTGCGCTTAAACAGCCACCGCGCGATCCACCTGGGGTGACTGGCCCAGATAAACGTCTAGAATCACGGGGTGGGGTGAAAAATGTACCCGTCGAGGTCGAAATAATTCCATCCCCTGAATCTGAATCTGCTGGGGGGGTAAACGCCTCGCTTTCACGCTCCAATGGAGGAGCGGTTTGATCCGCTTGGGCACTGGAGGGTAAAGACCCACTTGCCAGTAGTAAGAGCACGGGGGCGGCGGTGACTAAAGCAGATATAAACTTGATGACAAACATAATTAGTTACCAGGGGGACAACCTAAACATAATTCAGGGCAGGTCGCTGATTGCTTTGGGGGTGATCAGATCCTATTTTGTGTGTGGGAATATGCTTGGTGTTGGCAGCGGAAGCAATAACGTATGAGGCGCAGACCCCAATACACAGCTGTAACGATTAACAGGATTGTACTTATCCACTGTAACCAAGGCCAGTGCAAACCGAGTCGAGTTAGGGTGAATACAGCAAGATCATCAACAAAGTTTAAAGCTAGTAATAAGCTTTTGTGAATGAGGCCAGTCAGGTTGTCAAGTTCCATGATGTCAAAGTTCCTTGCCTAGTTGACCTCACTTTAATGACGTTGTCCGATACAGACACCTACAAAATCCGCCAAAGATACTACGGAAAATACACAAGTTAGTTTGCACATATGTGCAAACTAACTTGTGTAACCTAGCCTATCCAACGTTTCCAGGCGGGTTGCTCTATGGGCCACCGAAGTTCGCAGCGTACGCCTTTAGGCGTACTTTTAGTTCGTTGGAACTGGCCGTTAAGGCTGCGGGCTAAGGTTTGAGCCTGTTTTGTGCCATATCCTTTAGGTTTGGATGGGGCTGATTTAAATCCTTCACCGTTATCAATCACTTGAATGACGTTATTCCCGTCGCGCTGACGGCAGTCAACGGTCAATCGAGTGGTGCTTTTGGCATATTTTTTGACATTGATCAGCGCTTCTTCTAGAAAACGGCCCAGATTGCGCTTTTGGTCTATGCTCAGATGCTCATCTTTGAGGGGTTCAAAGGCAACAATTTTAATAATGGGTTCAAAGAAATCGGGATATCTTTCCAGGGTGATTTGATAGGCTTCACGGCAAAGCTCATTGAGGGGCAATTCTAGATCTATACTTTGTTGGCTTGTTAATACCAGCTGCTCAGTGGATGACAGCATTTCCTTTTGCATTGCATCATAGATGCTGCGGAGTTCATGGTTGAGAGTCTTCAGGTCTGAGCGCATAGGGGCTGGGGCCGATTGGTCTACTGGCCAGCGGCTGAGCATACTGGCTAAGGTTTGTAGCGGCCCATTGTGAATGGTGTTAAAGGTTTGGTTGATCAGCTTTTGCCGGTCTTCTAGTTGCGATCGCAGCTGTAACTGAGACTGATCAAATGGGTACAGCACGGCAGCATTCAGAAAAAATGTAATAGCCATGGGCACCGTTGGAAGCCACCAGCTAGCCACCAATAGACCATAGCCTGAGACTAGCCCCAAACTAATGGCACTCACCCCAAGCAATAAATGCACCATGGGCTGACGCCGCCAATAGACCAGGGCTATTCCCAGACAGCCACTACCCAGAATCAACAAATACTCAAACGCATCTGGTAAGGCTTTTAAGAAAGGGCGCTTATCATAAAATGCGCTGAGTATCTGGCTAACGGCATGGGCTTGTAAATGAACCCCAGGCACTAAACTGGGCGTCATTCCTTGGATTGCCCCAGAGCTGATAAAGTCCTTGACGCTATCAGCGGTGTAGCCCACTAAAACTGCCCGATTATGGATAAGCTCAGGATCAATGTCTTGGGAGATAAACTCTTTGTAGGTAAGGGTCTCAAATGGGGATGGGCCAGAACGAAAATTGAGCAGTGTTTGGTTGCCACTGTTTTGAGTGCGAATATAGCCACCGGTATTTTCTTGGAAACGAGGAATTTCCGCTGGTCCAAATCGCATGGTTTCTGGGTCACGTAGACCATTTTCGAGAATGACGCCGTCAGGTTCCAGGTACTTTTCAACTAAGCGAACAGTAAATGAAAACCGATAGTTGTCGTCTTGATCATTGATGCCCAATAAACTACGCCGGATAAAGCCATCGCTATCTAATGCCGCATCAGCAAAACCGATCTGGTTTTCTGATAAAGAGGGTAGCGGAGCCACAGGGCTAAGACCCAATATTTTATGGATAAGGACAGTATTCTCAACTGTTTCTAGAGTTTGTAATAACGCTGGATAGCCTTCGCCCACGGGGCCATCCCGAAAGATATCAATACCAATGACTCGGGGTGCATAGGTCTGTAATGTTTGAATCAGGTCTGCCAATGCTTGGTCAGACGGGGGGTGTGGTAATACCGTTTGTAAATCTTCATCGGTAATTTCAATAACGGTAATGCGTGGATCAGTTGCCTCAGCAGGACGCCACCGTAGACTTAAGTCCAACATTTTCCATTCCAGGGGCTGTAGTATACCGAACAGTCGCGCCAGGATGACGAGTGCGGTAATTGAGAGTCCCGGTAGAAGACGAGTTTGCCAGTTGGGTCGCCAGGGTTGCATGATCTGAGTGTTCGAATTTGATGGCCTGTAGTTAACTGATAGGGATGGGCGGTCAATCTAACAAGCCTGACTGTCGCGCCTTATTGTAGGTCTGCACACGAATATTTGTGCCGGTCTCTGGATATACACCAAGGGCATCTTGCACCCTGGTCCAATAGTGGCACACAGTCCGTTCTGACACGTTCATTTGCTTTGATATTGCCTTATCGGTTAAGCCTTTATCAAAGGCTAGCTGTAGCATTTCGAGCCATTCTGGTTTTAGTTCAATCCCCAGGCGCATTTCAGGAGGGGTGTAAAGTAGTCCATTCAATGCCCAGTCAACTTTGACTAGCATTTCAGAGCTGCTAAGACCCTTATCGGCAATGGTGAATCCGGCTTGGTGGGTGTCAATCAGGGACTTTAGCCGAATTAGGCTTTTGACGTGGGCACTTTGGACGACGATATTAAGGTTGGCATAGGTGGTCAGGAGCGATCGCAATAAACTCAACCCTGTTTCGGTTTGGGATAGATCCCCCTCCCTTTGGGGAATTGATAGATCCATTATTAACAAATCGGGTTGAATGTCTTTGACCATAGCCTCAACTGTATCGGCGGTAGCCGCTGTTGTGATTTTGGCATCGGCGTATTGAACCTGCAGTACACGACATGTGCCTTCGAGCACCGAGGCGTGATCATCCACGACAAGGAACGTTTTGACAGATGTTTGAGCCATAGTTACAACCATTTTTCAACTGCTCTTACTAGTGTGAACTAAACTGAGAAAATTTCAGACCTAAGCTGTTTGTAAGCTACTAGACATTGACAAACCTATAAGCAATAGTTCACTGCCAAAATTTGACATTGGGAGACCTGTTGATAGGGGCACTATTGTCAGGACTGACGCTGGCCAACCATTGTTAGCCAACAAATAAAGTGTCGTTGTCTATGCAAGTGTTGTTATCACAGATCTTTTCATCAGTCAGATACTTATACAGTAAGGAACAATGTATAGCGTTTCTCAAAGGGATTGAATACATCCCACTCACGATTCACGATTCACCACTCACTTACACCACCAAAATTTATTCATCTCAACCAGGAACCGCTATAAGTAATTGCTGACTACCGTTTAGAACCATTTACACCTTATTGCTATAGCTAGGATTGTTACGTTCAGGTTGTAACCAACAATCGTGTTGGTTATGGCCAGATGCATTGTATCTTTCGGCCACATCAGTTACAGATTGACGCGTGCCGCTGCTTATGTCATCCCCTTATCCCACAATTGGGCTGCCATGGTGGTGAATCAAATACCAGCTTCCACCCATACGCTCAAATGCATTCGTTGCCATTGATTTTGCTTCTACTCGTCGGTTGCCGGCAACTTGCATCACGTTTTCTACCAGAACCACATAGGCCATATCACCAGAGACTTCCACAGAGACCACATCTAAGTCAATTTCAAGATAGCGAGTCGCCTTAAAAATTTGCAGCCATGACTGGCGAATGGCATCCCATCCTTTAATGGTTTTACGACCTGGATGAATGCAAAGGCTACCAATGCCTTTAGAACAAACTGCTTCCATCGCGTCAATATCTTTTTTTTCAAAAGCTCTATAAAACGCTTGGTTGGCTTCTAAAACAGCAGTTTGCTCGTTTGACATGGAGGTATGTAATGTACGATTCCTGGATTTTAATGCAATTTTGATAGGGATTAAAGATAGATGGAGATGATTAGTAGGGGATGGATAAGAGACATTGCGAAGCATTCCCTATGGCAGTTGTCTAGATAGATCTGGTTTAACAAGGTTGACTCATCACTAATCGACCGTCTACGGTTCTATAGACTCCTGAGGGTTCAACAACGGTATGGTCAGATTGTTCTGGTGCATCCTGAGACGTGTCAATAGTCTGAACGGAACCAATGGAGTAAACACCGGAGGGTGAATTTTTCGGTGTTTCAGCAAGACTGTCTCTGGTGATGGTAAAGGTGCCATTCACGGTTTGACCAGGTTCAACACAACTGTTGGAGATTAATGTGTCTGGATTGATAAGGTGGTCTGGCAAGGTTGTCAGATTATCCTGAATAAAATTGGTATCCAATGCATTAACGGTGACAATGCCACTAACACCATTTTCAGAACTGGCGGTAATATCGCTGAGAGGTGTAAGTTCTGGTCGGGGTTCAATGCCAAAAACGCCCTCGGCACTGATATTAACCTGTCCGCCAGAGCCGTTAAAGGCATTGGCTGTAATGTCGCTATTTTCATTAGGGATAGCAACAATAAAAGGTGTGGTAATGGTAATATTGCCGCCATTGCCGCCGAGACCGGCATTGCCTGCAGTTGCACTAATATTGCTGCGATCGCGAAGTAAAAGTAAACTATCAACGGTTAGAAAAATATTACCCCCGTCAACGGTACTGGTGGCAGCACTCAGCAAGCTTGTATTTGCTAGAGAAAGTTCATCCGTTGAAATTGTAAGATTGCCAGCAGGGCTACTAGAAAGAGATTCAGAAAAAATTTGACCTTGATTTAGCCTGACATCGTCAGTTGCTTGAATAGCTACATTTCCAGCACGCCCATCACCGAAGGTACTAACATTCAGCTGTGCTCCGTCAGTGATCTCTAATTGGCGAGTAGAAATTTCTATATTGCCACCATTGCCTTGAGCATTGCTGCCAACAAAGCTGAGTGCAGAGCTTTTAACAATGTCACTATTTTCGATACGTGCCCCTTCAAATAGGGCCAGGTCTGAAACCGCAATTATGATATTTCCAGCATTACCAATTCCTTCTGTACCTGCGATAATTTGTCCTCCATTGAGTACCTCAAGGTTATTGGCAAAAATTTCTATATTGCCCCCATTTCCCTGACCTACAGTTTCTACTTCGCTAGAAATTCGTCCAGATCTGTTATCTCCATTTAAGGTTAGATTTTCTTGAATCTCAAGGCGAATATTGCCAGCGTTACCAATGCCCCTTGTATCTGTAATTAAGCTAGAATTGCCAAACAAATCTAGAACACCTGCAGAAATTATAATATCTCCTCCATTACCCTTGGCGGTATCACCGATGCCACTTGAGGCATCACTATTTAGGAAGAGAACCTGGTCACCCGCGTTAATAATAATATCTCCTCCGTTACCGTCACCAAAGCTACTTGTAAAAAGGTTGGCATTGTCGGTAACCTCCACCGTGGTTGCCGATATACTAATATCTCCTCCTTGACCCACTGCTCCAGGTGATAAACCAGTTGTTATTGAACTGGTAGGTAGAGCAGGATTCTCTGCGGTACCACTTATCATGAAATGATTTTGGATGCTTAAAACAATATCGCCTGTAGCACCCGTACCATTGAGAATAGAACTTACTCCTGCCCCACTCAGCAGTGATAGGTTGTTAGCCGTAATGTTAATGTCGCCACTCTGGCCTATGCTGAGATCGTTAGTTTCAGTACTCCCTAAAACCCCACTTAACACAAGACTCTGCTCAGATAAGGTGATATCATCAGTGGCATTAATCTCAATATTGCCAGTTTGTTGATTGCCAATGTCTAAGTCAGGTCCAATCCCTGCAAAGATAAAACTTTCTCCGGTAATATCGATGTTATTGGCGGAGAGTTTTATATCACCTCGCTGATTAGAAACCAGGTTCACTGTCGTAATATCTGCCCCGTTGAGTTGAAGATTCGCTCTTGAGGCTGTTTCAGGGATTGATAGGGAATGGTCCGCTGACGAAAAATCAACGGTGCTAGCATTCGATAGAGCACCAACCTCTATGCGGCCATCATTGGCAACGAGAAAGCCTCCATCGATCATCACATCTCCGCCTAGAAGTACCAGAGCTTCCCCATTGGGAATAAGTAAGCCAGACTGGTTAACTAAAATGTTGCCTGGCTGAGATGCACCACTAAAGAAAAAAGCTGATGGGTCAATAGCAAGCAAGTTGTCGGTATTTGGGGTGAAGGTGCTAAACTGGCCTGATTCTCCGAACTGTATACCATCGGCACTGGTAACCATTAAAGAGCCTTGAACCGCTAGGCTAGCGTCAGGGCCAAATACTGTTCCATTTGGGTTAATTAAAAATAAGTCTGCATCAGAGCCAAAGGTGCCAAGGAGTCCATTGATTTCTGAAGGGGCATTACCTGTTACTCGACTAAAAATATGATTAACGTCAGTGGGGCTAAAGAAAAAAACGCCTTTGTCAGTACCGATATTAAACGACTCAAAACTATGGAACAGATTTTGATCGACTGTGGTACCGCCTTCGATGATAGATATGTCTGGATCAAGGTCGGTTACCTCAGTACCCACGGTAGTATCAGGTATGAGCTGGGCGTTGACAGTACGGTTCCAAAGAAATGTGTCGGCCAGCAGAGCAAATAATAAGGTAGTAAACAATAACGACGAGTAGCAATAGTGTCTGATACTCATGGTTCGGTGACGTTAGGAACATTTCTGGCTTATTACCAGAGGACCATCCGCAAGTTGATAAGTTCCAGATGGCTCCTGGCTATTATTGCTTAATTGCCAAACGTTTGAACTATCCATCTTGCTCCAAGGCTCTGCCTGGAGCAAAATCATGTGGCTTTGCCACCAATATCAGGGGTATGGATAGGCCATTAACGCTAGATAAATTCCCAGGCAAGCGAATCGTCAATTTCTGACAGAGCCAAAAACTGTTCTAAGGTAATGGGTTTTGAGACAGCAACCCTACTCTAATTTGCATCCAAGCTGTCTATTATTCTACAAGCACTTTCAAATAGTAGATTTTAGCTAGCTGCCGAAGTCTACAAACCCATGGCAAAATCAAACGGACCCACTTAACTGCCTGCCCTGTGAAATTCGCATTTATCATTGACCCCATCGCTAAGCTAGACCCCGGCCACGATAGCAGCGTCGCCCTAATGGAAGCGGCCCAGGAGCTGGGCCATCAGGTCCATATCACCCAGTCTGAGCAAATGGGTGTGGTTGCCGGTCAGGCCATGGCCCACTTAACCCCCGTCACCCTGGTGCCCGTCACTCTGGGCCATAACCGTTGGGATACCGTCCCCGACTGGTACACTCTGGGCGATACCCAATGGCAATCTCTGAACACCATGGATGGCGTCTTTATGCGCACTGACCCGCCGGTCACCGTGCCCTATCTCTACGCTACCTACATTCTTGACTATATCGATCAAACTAAAACTAAGGTCATCAACTCCCCCCAGGGCATCCGAGCTGCCAATGAGAAAATGTATGCCCTACAGTTTACCGGGGCTATTCCCGATACCATCGTCAGTCAAGACAAAGCTGTGATTCGCGATATGGTAGACCGCTGTGGCGGTAAAGCCGTGCTCAAACCCTTAGGGGGCAAAGGGGGGGAAGGGATTTTATTCCTTAGTAATGAAGACCCCAACTTTAACTCCATGATCGAAATCAGCACCAAACAGGGGCAAGAGCCCGTCATGGTGCAAACCTATCTGCCCGCTGCCAAAGACGGCGATAAGCGGATTATTCTGCTTGATGGCGAACCCCTGGGGGCCGTGAACCGCATTCCCACCGGTAAAGAGTTTCGTGGCAATATGGCCGTGGGTGGGCGCAGCGCCAAAGTGGAGATTACCGAGCGCGAGTTAGACATTTGCAAACAGCTAGCACCCACGTTACAGCGTGATGGTCTCATGTTTGTTGGCATTGACATTATTGGAGGCTACCTGACCGAGGTAAATGTCACTAGCCCTACAGGAATTCGCGAAATTGATCGACTGAATACGGTAAAACTGGGCCATCAAGTCATAAAATGGCTCACCAAGTAAGAGCTTAATCTTTTCTCCCCCTTTCGTTCCCTTTCGTTCTCTTTTGCCCCTGTCCTCCTACTTATCCTATGAGGCATCTGTTATGACTAAATTAAATCGCCGTCGCTTTATTCAGTACGGTTCATTAGCAGCTGGGACTGGCCTAATGGCAGCCTGTGGTAATACTGCTGAAACTGTCGTTACTGAAACTGTCACGGATACTACTGCTGAAACGGCTGCTACTGGAGATCTGCAAAAGATTTCCTTTGGTACTAATTGGTACGCTCAGGCTGAGCACGGTGGCTTTTATCAGGCTGTGGCCGCTGGTATTTATAAAGAGTATGGCCTGGATGTCACGATTCAGATGGGAGGCCCCCAGGTCAACGGCACCCAGCTACTGATGGGAAAAGCGGTGGACTTTTTTATGGGCTATTCTGCTGCTGCCATTAAAGCGGTAGAAGAAGACATTCCAAAAATTACCGTAGCGGCTATTTTCCAGAAAGATCCGCAAATTATTACGGCTCATCCAGATCAAGGCATTAAAGATCTGGTAGATCTGAAGGGTAAACCCATCTTTATTTCCAAAGCTGCTAACGTCACCTACTGGCCTTTTTTAGCGGCTAAATATGGCTTTACTGATGACATGAAGCGCAATTACAATTTTAATCCGGGGCCATTTTTGGCAGATAAGAACTCAGCGCAGCAGGGCTATTTGAGTTCGGAACCTTTAGCTATTGCTAAGGAAGGTGGCTTTGATCCCGTTGTCTTTCTGCTGGCCGATCATGGCTATACGCCCTATGCAACAACGATAGAGACACGAAAAGAGATTGTTGATGGCGATCCTGATCTGGTGCAACGATTTGTTGATGCGTCAATTAAAGGTTGGTATAGCTACTTTGAGGATCCTACTCTGGGCAATGAGCTGATTAAGCAAGATAACCCTGAAATGAGTGATGAGCAGCTTGCCTATAGTCTTGAGAAAATGCAAGAGTACGGCATTGCTATCTCAGGCGATGCTGAGTCTAAGGGCATTGGTTCCATGACTGATGACCGCTGGAAGACATTCTTTACAGACATGGCGGATGCAGGTGTCTTTAGCAAAGATACAGACTATACCAAGGCCTTTACCCTTGATTTTGTGAATAAGGGAACAGATTATTATCAGGGATAAAGAGAGCGTCTAGGCGACAATTATTTGTTGGTTAGTTTGACCTACCGTAGGGGCAGCGCCTTGTGCCTGCCCTAAAAAATGAGGTATTGCGACAACAGTTTTGCTGTTACGAAAGATTCAGACTAGCAGCGGGAAGATCTTCCATATCAATTGCCAAAAAGCGATCTACGGCTAAATACATCCAATAAATAGCGGCCTGATTATCTAAGCCTGTTTTTTGAAACCCAAGAGCCCTGGCTAGGGGTTCATAGTGGCGATGAATAATTAAGGTATGTAGATCACACAGATTAGGAAAGTCTTTCTGCATAGTATTCAGTATGGTCTGGGTATCTTGCAGCAGAATTAATGCCTGGTTTTCGTACTCAGGTGCAATGTTCCAACTACGAATAAAGATGGACCGGCAGGTGTCATCGCCTGGTTTTGCTAGCGCAAAAGGGTCTTCATCAGAAATGCCGCTGAGGTGTAGGCCTTTGTTAGGAGGGCCAAAAAAATGAATTTCAGAGTCGCGGGTGGTGGGGTATAGCAGATAAAACCCTACTGGGTTGAGGTTATCGCAGCGGCGTAGCACACGCATGCCCCGGTTGTAACCCTCTGCCCACTGTCGTAATAGCTCAGTAATGCGATAGGGAACAGCGGTGTTGTTATTGTGCATCCAGTTATAGCGGCTGGCTAGCAGGTTAGCCACAGGAATTGCATCGCAGCGTGGGTCAAACTGGTCAGCGATAACATTGACTGGTTTGGGTTTAGTTTGGTGAAGTTCTGGCGGTTGGGGGATTGCGATCGCAATCGTATTCCCATCAAACTGCTTCTGAATGAGTCCCAACGCCATCAATTTATCCAGCATCATGCCAGCGGAGCGCTCACTACCGCGTTCAGACTCAGCATAAAACAGGGCAGCGGCTTCACGGCACGTACAATCGACCCAGGTATCAATGGGTTTTAATTTCTGCACCGGCTCAAAAATCTCGGTTTGTTTCAGCTGTAGGTAAGCCCATAGACGCACAAAACAATCAGCCCGCCGTCGCGTCAGCCCGACACGGCCCAGCAAGTGTTGCACGTACTGTTTCTGCTGTGTTTTAGGAAAAAACTGATCCAGGTACTCCGGTGTCATTTTGGTTATCGCAACTCCGTTGTCAGGATCTTAATCCACTGATCCCACTTAATTTTGGATATGTATGACAGTTGTTGTGCCAATTGCATTGTCCTATTCCCCTAGGCTAGCTGGTAAAGTATCGTTCGTACTGCCTTAGCTGTTCTATGACCGTTATTGCTGCCCGTAAAACCAAAGACACCATTACCTTTGCAGCTGATTCCATTTTGGTGGCTGGCTATCTCAAAGCCACCGACAAGGAAGTCATTTACAATAAGCTGTTCGAGCAAAACGACATGGTTATCAGTAGTACGGGTACCGGCTACGAAGGCACCATGATGGAGCTGTTTAGTCGTAATCATCGGCCTGTAGATGGTAGTCGTTTGTCAGTCATCGATTTCTTTGTCGAGTTCCGTGAATGGATCAACAAGCGCGATTCCGGTCATTCCCCAGAAAATGACTATTTAATTGCTTATGACAAAAAACTATTTCGCACCTACGGCGGTCTAGACATCTACGAAGTTCCTGAGTTTGAAGCCATTGGTGCTGGCGAAGATTTTGCTAAAGCTGCCCTACATTTGGGCCATAGCCCTCGTGAAGCTGTCGAAGTCGCTTGCAAATTATCCATCTATTGCAGCGAACCCATTTCCGAAATCACAATAGAAATCTAAACCGTATGAAGCATAGAGAATTCTCAATTAGCCATAATCTCCTAGGGGCATCCCTTGGTGAGTGCCTTAGGCTCATTCATCGCCTTGGTTAAATACCTATGGCCACATCCCTATCCCCCATCCTGGCTTGGTTCAACCATCAAAAATGGCAGCCCCTCCCCTTTCAACAACAGACCTGGGATGCTTACCTGGCTGGCCATAGCGGTCTGATTCAGGTGCCCACCGGTTCAGGCAAAACCTATGCCGCCATCATGGGCCCCATGGCCGATATGTTAGCCAATCCTGGCCATGGGGCCAAGTCCGGACATGGCCTAAAGCTGCTCTACATTACGCCGCTGCGGGCACTATCCCGCGACATTGAGAAATCTATCCAAAAGCCCATTACCGATATGGACTGGCCCGTGCGGGTGGAATCTCGCACGGGCGATACCAAAGCTGCTCAAAAAGCTCGCCAGAAAAAGTCACTCCCCGAGATCTTGATCACCACCCCAGAATCCCTCTCGGTGTTGTTGTCCTATAAGGGTGCAAAGCAACGCTTTGGCAATCTGCGCACCGTGATTTTAGATGAATGGCATGAGCTGATGAGTTCAAAGCGGGGCACCCAGACAGAGCTATGTCTGGCCCAGTTGCGGTTAATTCAACCGGAACTAAAGACCTGGGCTATTTCTGCCACCCTGGGGAATTTAGAGGAAGCGGCCCAAGCAGCCGTAGGTCTGGGGACAAAACCCGTGATTATCCAGTCCGATATTAAGCGTGATACTAAGATTCAAAGCATTTTGCCAGAGTCAGTGGATAGCTTTCCCTGGGCGGGCCATCTGGGGCTACATCTGTTTCAAGAGCTGGTGGATAGTCTGGATGCTGAAAAGTCGACCCTGATTTTTACCAATACGCGATCGCAATCCGAACGCTGGTTCCAGGCCCTTAGTTTTGCCGAACCCGATTGCCCTATGGCCTTGCACCACGGTTCCATCAATATGGCCGAGCGCCAGGCCATCGAAGCAGGCATCAAAAACGGTGACCTCAAGTGGGTGATTTGCACATCGTCCTTAGACCTGGGCGTAGACTTTCACCCCGTGGAACGCATTGTTCAAATTGGCAGCGCTAAAAATCTGGCCCGACTACTCCAGCGAGCCGGTCGCTCCGCCCACCAACCCGGCGGCACCTCCGAAGTCTTCTTTCTACCCACCAATGCATTAGAGCTACTCGAAATCGCTGCCTTTCGTCAGGGATTAGCAGAAGGCGATATCGAATCTCGCCATGCACTGCGATTACCCTACGATGTTCTCACCCAACATCTAGTAACCCTAGCCTGTGGCGACGGCTTTAAGCCTGAGGCCACCCTGGCCTCTATTCGCCAGACCGTTGCATTTCAAGATATCAGCGACGCCGCCTTTGAGTGGATGTTGAACTTTCTCGAAAAAGGTGGACGTTGTCTCAACGCCTATCCCCGTTATCAAAAGCTCGTACTCGATGGTGGCTATTACAAAGTCTCTACTGCTCAAATCTCTCGCATGCACCGCCTTAGCATTGGCACCATTACGGGTAATCAGCAGGTGCAAGTAGTCTACACCAATCGTCGTAAGCTAGGTACCGTAGATGAAGGATTTGTCTCCCGTCTAAAAAAAGGAGATGTATTTTTCTTCTCCGGTCGACAGCTAGAGTTTTTCAGATGAAAGACATGGTGCTCTATGTGAAAAACACCCGTAAAAAATCCACAACTGTGCCCGTATGGACCGGGGGCAATCTAGCCATTTCCGATTGTTTGAGCCATCATCTGCGACAACAGATTACTCAAATTAAATCAGGGGAGAGTGTAAGCCCTGAAATTGAATGTGTAATGCCGATTTTGGCAGCCCAGGACCGCATCTCCCATTTGCCTGAAGCACAGGAGCTGTTAATTGAAACCTGGAAAAGCCGCGAAGGCCAACACCTCTATGTATTTCCATTTGAAGGACGCTTTGTCCATGAGGGCTTAGGGTTTTTATGGACCTACCGTTTCGCGCAATACAAAAAAGCGACCTTTACCGTCTCTGTCAATGATTACGGGTTTGAAATCCTGGCCCCTAAAGATTATCCATTTGAATCTATCTTTCAGGAAAACAGTCATCATTTTTTTGATTTGAACAATACCATTGAAGATATGCGAGCTAGTCTCAATATCTCAGAACTGACTCAGAGACGCTTTCGCAGTATCGCCCAGGTATCTAACCTGGTGTTTCAAGGATATCCCTCCTCACGTAAAACCGGTAGCCAGCTTCAGGTCAGCGCTTCCTTAATCTATGAGGTGTTTTCTAAGTATGAGGCAGATAACCTCTTGCTACTACAGGCAGAACAAGAAGTCTTAGAACAACAGCTAGAGCTAGAACGATTGGGAGCCGCCTTGGAACGGTTACAGAATTTCGATGTGGTTTGGCAAACCACAAAACGCCCTTCGCCGTTAGCCTTTCCTTTATTAATAGAACGTCTTAGTGCGCGGCTCTCCAATGAGAGCTTACTGGAGCGTATTAAGCGATTGAAGCAACAATTAAATAAGTAGGACTGCAAACCCTTCGCCGCCGACCATTTATAGCATCTGCCAGCTTAGGACAGAGAAATTATCAAATTCCATAATCCTTATAGCTATTATTTGAAAACTATGGGGAGTTGACATCCAGTAAGTTGGAGTTTATTTAATTTCTGTCCCTTAGCCAATACAACTGATATCCCTAAAAGCCTTAAGGTACAACGACTAACCTGACGCGAAAATGCTCCAATGCATTAGGCCATTGGCTATACCACAGACAAAACTTGATTGAATATAGCAAATCTTGCT
>JAHQVZ010000322.1 GCA_019634055.1 Leptolyngbyaceae cyanobacterium MAG.088 | reverse complement strand
TTAGAAAGTCACTTACAGCTTTGCTATGATCCTAACGCAGCGGCATCTAAAGTTGTGAACGCTAGGACAAATTTATAGCTGTGGCTATCGCTGGCGGTAGCGGCGATACATCAAAAGACTGCCGCTCGTTAGTGTAAAGGCAGCTATGGGTGCAACCACTGGCACCCAAGCATTGGTTAAAAAGAACAGAACGGTAGTGCCTGCGATCGCAACAACGCCGACACCATAGGCCATCACTAAATATCGACGTTTGCGCAATTGCCAGGTAAGTAAGCTACCACCACTGGCCCACAGAATAATCCAGGCGATTTCTCCCCCATCGGGCCAGGCCCATGGCAAGGGATAATCATCTAGCACTGCACCAAGGAACTGACTGGCCATATGTAAATGGACTTCCACCCCGGACATTTGATATTTATCACTACTAATATCGCTACGCAGAGTGTAAGGGGTAAAAAACTTATCGGTGCTGGTATAGGCGGTGGTACCGATTAACACCACTTTATTCGTAATCAGCTCTGGGTCAACCCTATCGGTCAAAATGTCTGTCAGAGAAACTTGGGCCGCGACATTTGTAGGCGAGCGATAGGTAATGGGGATCTGATACCCCATGGGATCTGCGGATTGATAGCCCCCAAAGGTTGCCCCCATCTCCGTAAAACCCACCCCATCGATGGTCATAAATTCAGTTTCTACATCGCTTTCCGAGGCTTCTAAACCATGCCTGTTATACAAATAGTGCTGAGCCACCATAAGACCAAATGAGGTGTACACCTCAGCATCTGGATCCGTACTGTCACTGGCAAACAGAAGGTTACGACGAATTTTACCGTCTGGATCTAGGGGAAAGTCGTTAAAGCTGACCCGGGCCGGATCTAACTCTGGTGGTGGTGGGATCCTTTCGCCTTCAAAGTCGCCCAGCTTGGTAATGCCGATAACATTATCGGCGGCTAAACTGCGAGCTAAGGCCGCTCGCCCCTCTCCAATAGGGAAATTGCGATGCAGGTCCAGGCCAATGGTCGTTGGGTTATGGCTTTGAATAATATCAATGGCATCGGCAATTGATTGGTCGGAGGGGTTGTCACTTTGTTGATTATTAAGATCTTGTTCGTTAATACCAACAAGCAAGATGCGGGGGTCTGGTCCCAGATCGCGCTGATAGGCCACCAGGGCATCATATACACCCAGTTCAAACGACACAAAGGCACCCAACTGACGAATACCTAAGGTCAAAATACTCGTGATAGCGGTTGCGATCGCAACCGCGCGAATACTCTCCTTGCGTGTGGGCTGCCACACTGTAGCCTGGGGTAAAAACGTCTCAGCCATCGTCAGCTGATCGGCCTTTTCGTCCAGTTCGTCTAGACGACCCAAATCATAAAGCACTTCCCCTACAGCCTGATAGCGCTGATAAAAATAGTGGCGCACCATCTTTTTAAGCACATACTTTAGACCAGGGCTAATGTTGGCATAGTCCTCCCACCGTAGTTCTAGAGAAGACATATCCTCAGGCAAATCAGTGGGTGCCCGCCCAGTTAAACCATGGATAGCCGTCATCCCCAAAGCAAAAATATCGCTACTCAGACGTGGCTTACCAGCTAGCTGTTCACTGGGGGTATACCCCTGAGTACCCACACCGACCGTCAGACTGGTCAGTTCACTACTGGCCAGCTGCGTACGGATTTCTTTTACTGCACCAAAGTCAATCAGGCAAAGTTTGCCATCATGCTTGCGCCGAATCAAATTGTCAGGCTTTAGATCACGATGAATAACTCGATTATCGTGGACAAACTTCAAAATACTTAAGGTTTCCTGCAATAACGTAATCACTTGCGATTCACTCAAGCGACCAGTTCGACGAATTTCATCGCCTAAAGACTCCCCATCGATCAGCTCCTGAACCAGGTAAAACTCTTGCTGCTCCTCAAATGAGTCCAGTAACTTTGGAATATAGTTATGGGTACCTAGTCGTTTGAGAGTGGATACCTCTGTGTCAAACAGTCGCCGTGCCACCTTAAGAAACGTGACATCATTGCTAGCTGGCTTTAGCTGTTTAACCACACACTCAGGCGTTGTGGCCTGAAACAAATCTCTAGCCACATAGGTCTGACCGAAGCCACCTGACCCCAGTATCTCGATCAATTGGTAGCGTTCTTTAAGAACTGTACCTAACATTGGCACTAGCAGCCCCTGAACAGCTTGCTGCAACAAATACCCCAACGCCATAGACGACAGGGGATTTTTGCATCCCTCTCAATTCAATGGTCAATTCCATAGTGGGGCCAACATTATAGTTAGTTTATAGATAAGTTTACCTGCCCTAAGCCCCTAAAACGCTCCACAGCTGGTTTATCCCATGGTCAATGCCTGAATTTTACTCAGCAGGGTAGGAGGGTTAATGGGTTTAACCAAATAATCATCAAACCCATCCATAGACTGATCTTTAGATACCCCATCTGCAGCTTCTATATCCCCAATATCCATTAAGGAAATCACTTTAATGCCAGATGTGGCCACATAGCGCTTGAGATCGTCCACAATATATTGACTATTGCCACTGACCAAATGGTGATTGAGAATAATGGCTACCGGCTGTAAAATTTCCACCTGGTGTACGATGCGTGAGCCTTCAATTACCCAAATGACTTGGTAGTTGGCAGCCGTTAACAAATCGCATATTAAGCTGGCACTACTTTCATCATCTTCTAGCAAAATAATGCGACCAGTAATGGGTTCAACACTTTGAAGCGGGCTGGATAACTCATCTGAAGACTGTAAAGGAATCCGCACGGTAAACATAGATCCCTTACCAGGGGTGGACACGACTTGAATAGAGCCATTGTGGAGTTCAACCAGTTGTTTAGTCAGTGCTAACCCTAAACCAGCCCCAGGATACTGACGTTGACGAGCAGTTTCTAACTGTTTAAATGTTTCAAACAAAACGGCCTGTTGAGCTTCAGGAATACCGATACCCGTATCCTCTACCTGCAGAATTACATTCTGCGGATCGCGCCAAACCCGTAAGCTAATACGGCCATTTTTATCAGTAAATTTGACCGCATTACTTAACAAGTTAGCTAAAATCTGACGTATACGGCGGGGATCAGCTCGAAAACTGTCTTCAGCTTCCGATAATCGCAAATTTATCCGTAAATCAACATCTTTTGCCTGCGCCTCTTCTCGAAAGCTCTCTAAGCTACTGCGGGCAAGATTTGACAATGAAAACTCGTTAATTTCAAGAACTGTACGCCCTGCTTCAATCTTAGCAACCTCTAGAATATCGTTAATGACATCCAGCAATTGTTCTCCGCTGCTGTGAATTGTGTTGAGATAATCACGTTGTCGAGGACTCAGATCGCCAAAAGACCAGCGTAATAACGTTGCCGACATACCAATAATGTACGTCAATGGCGTCCTCAGCTCATGACTGATTGTTGCTAAAAATTCACTCTTCGTTTTGTTAGCAGCTTCAGCCGCCATCAGGGCATCCTTCAGGTTTTGGGTGCGGTCTTCAACCTGCTCCTTTAGTATCAGTTTTTGGGACTGAAGCTGGTTTTGTAAATCTGCCTGACGGATCGCAATGGAGAGATGTTCGGCCACATGGACAAGAAAGTTGCCTTCCCACGATTGCCAATGACGAAACTGTTTAGAGGCTCCCTTAACATCGGTTTCAGGATCTTTGACGCAGTGATGCCCCACCAGCAACCCCCATAGGGTGTCCTCTAACCATATGGGCACGATTAATTGAGAGCGCACACCAGCTCGTTTGAGTTGATTGCTCAAACAGGGATGCTGTTGATAATGTTCTAATACATTTTCAACAGCGTAATACTGTGATGTAGGGATTTTTTGGGCATAACGTTGACGTACATTGTCATGGGTAAAACAATCAGCATCAGAATGATACAGAACAGATGTTATTTCTGAACCACTCCTCGCTTCGTAAGTGATGTAGGGAGAATTATCATCATCAGGCGACTGGTCTGATTGGTGAGGATGAGGGGGGAGATTCACAGCCTGATAGATCAACAATCGATCAAGACATAGCCATTGACAAACCTCATTTAGAGTAGATTGTATTAGGGATGATAGGGGTTCGGAGCGTTGTATACGGGTAACAATCCCCTGCAAAAGAGTTGATGTTGAGAGGAGAGGGGTTGAGGCAGGTCGCTTTAGATTGCCCATGTCTAGCATGAGCTGATGAGCCCATTGAATAAGGTTTTTATTATCTAGGGGAAGACTAGCTGGTGATAGGCTAGTAACAGCTTTTTGTGTGTACTGTTGCAGTTGCGCCCATGTAGTCTGGCCACGGTCATTTAAACCGTTGATCAACCAAGGTAAGGATAGAAAGCTCTTAATGATGTTTAAATCGGTACAAAGGCCAACCAAATAGCTATTTCTACTATCAGGATGAGCCAAGAGTAAACAACTGATTTTTTCTGTCGACAACAGCGTAAATTTTTCAATATCGGCTTCTGCAGGTAGCTGACCGCCGTTAAGATCCTGCTCAGACAGATGAGAAAATTCTCCTGTAAACAGACAAGAGAAGCTCCTACGCACCTGTTCAAAAACATGGTGCGGGACGCTTTGATACTCTAAAGCTGAGGAGAAGCTAGGCATAGCTACTGAACATACGTTGAAGGGCAACAAACCAAGGATCTACAGGAACATACTGCAACGGTTAGAAAGTTCAAATCAGACCAAAGCCAGTTTTCCATAGGCTTATCTGCTCTGGCCTTGAGTTACTGTGATGTGTTTAACTTTTACAAATATTTCTCTCGAACTGATTACCTCCCAGGGGTAACAACATTAACCAACTAACTACTGTTGTAAAAAACAGTGAATATAGTTTGCAAAAAAGTAGCATTATCTAAAGAAAAACCTTGCCACAAACGTTCTAGTTTCTAACAAGTTTAGGAAAGATATCACCTACTTATAAGACCGCTTAATTCCTTAACGATAAAACCAAGATTGGTCTCTGAATCATTGACCCATGAGCAATTTTGATGTCTAAGCTCTGAAAATATTTAGCCATCTGAAAATAGCTAATCAGGCCAAGAAATTGTCAGCAAGTTTAGCAAAATAAGTTTTAAAGATTGATTATGGTGGACGTTTTCAGTGGTTATTCAAAATTTCATTGTTATTAGTTTGCTAAGTAATTTCCACAAAAAATACTGTGAGTTAATCTCTTGGAATTGCTCCCATGCTAACTCTGTCACTTTGAGTTAGCGGTGAAACCCTATACTTCTTTCATAATTTCTGGGAAGCTAATGCCCCGTCACGAATTAGCATGAGTCTCTGTTATAAAACGAGAAATGACGGCCCTAATCTGGGCCGATCTAGGGAGGATATCGTCCCAAACAGTTTAGTCAGCATAAAAAGACAAGGCGTGATTTTATTTTTTTAGTAAAAAACTAAATCACTCTATTGTTATTGATAGATATATTGTTACAATGCCCAGAATGCTTTGATTTAGCAGATATGTCATCAGTCCTATTAGGGTCTTGGAGGTCCCGCAATGGAACCTATCTCCGCTGAAGTTATTCAGCAGGTAGCTGATTATTTTAGTGTTCTGAGTGAGCCTATGCGGCTCAAAATCTTGAATCTACTAGGCAGTGGGGAAAAATGTGTCCAGGACCTGGTTGATGTGACTGAAACCAGTCAAGCTAATGTTTCTAAGCACCTTAAAGTGATGATGCAGGCAGGCATCTTGACTCGCCGTACTGAGGGTACATCATCTTTTTATCGGGTAGCGGATGAGCTTAGTTTTCAGTTATGCAATTTGGTGTGCGATCGCATTGCCAGTCGGATTGAAGAGCAAGCCAAGCATTTTCGTGCCTTTAGCTTTTCCAAGCAAGAAATGAGTGCGTCAGAACCTGATTCAACTGAAGCCGAAGTTGTGTAGGTTAAGTTTTTAATTAAACAATGCTGTAATGGCAGCCAACGGTTGCCCATTGGCCTGTATTTAGAGTGTAGCTATCAGAGTCACCATCGAGACTGTCCTCATTGCTCAAATCGTTAAGTAACGCCTGGACTAAGGGTAAAGCCCTATCTCCCAAGGTAACTCGCTGATTACTGGCCGTATTAGCAACAGACAATAGCTCTTGCCAGCAATTGGTTAATGGACGAGTGCTGCATACCAGATAGGTTTCTACTCTGCCCTCGGGATCGTCAACTACCCAGGTATTTTGAGGCGGGAAGCTGGTCGATTTGCCAGGTTCTAAGGTGAGGGCGGTCTGTAATATATCAATTGAGTAAGGTTGACCATTGCTAGAGGGAAAAAAGGCAAGCATCCGATCACGGGCATCAAACCCCAGTAACATCGCATATATAGGGTTTTCGCTAAAATTCAATGCCTGGTAACGGACTTGGGAGCCTTTGGAAAATTCGACCGGGAGATTTTGACGGCTGACAGCTTCGGCCAAGCGACTTTTTGAAGCTTTGCCTGACGCCTGTCGAGTTTCTTGCTGTAGTAAGAGTTTTTCCGTCTCGCCCCCTGCTAGCAACAGATTAAGCCGCACAGCCAGACGGGATGACGCTTGATTTTCGCTCAAACGCAGTAGCTTCATGGCCAGCATGGTTTTGAGCTTGGGTGAAAGGCGACCGACTGCCATTTTAACGGCTTCATCTTGCTTCGCAAGGGTGCCAGAAATAAGCAGGTGGGTGGGTGTAAATAAACCGTAGCCCTGTTTTACAGCTGGTGTAGATTTGGGGTCTGCATCTTTTTCAAGGTCGTGATCCTGGTCAAATTCAGGCTGACCCAAAATACAATCGGCTGGGTGAGTATCATCGGTGGAATCGACAAAGGATAAAGATGCTAAGGCGCTAGTCGCATCTACTCGCTCAATTCTTTCCAGACTTGAATCGAGGGAAACAACCAGCGTAATGTCTTTGGGTAAAATTCGCGTTACTTCATAGAGAGGCTGTCCCACTGACCAGGGTTCATCGTCTATTAGTTTGAGGCGACCGGATAAGCCAGATTGCGATCGCATCATCAGCGAAGGCTCATCACCCTCCATTTGCCGGGCAAACAAAAAGCGCTCACCATATTGCACCACATCAGCCGGCAGGGCACCTAGCCATAGGGTGGCTGAACGTCCTTCTATGGATGTAATTACCGCATCCAAATAGGGTAAATCTGCCCCCCCATAAACAGCATGTTCATCAGCGGTTTGGGTAGTCCAGTACGGGGTTTGATTAGGGACCAACGGTAAGATTGATTCCTGGGCTCCCCGCATCGTTGCTGAAAGTTTGGCCGGGAGCTGTGCCGTCCACAAATAGCGGGTCAGACCATAGGTAAACAAGCCAGCCCCAAAATCAGTCCACCTGCGTTCAATCACGGGCTGACCATCACGGGCTGCCACTAACAAATCGCCAGGAAAAAATGCAGGTTCTGAACTGGATGGCAACTTACTGAGTTCTGCAGCTAGTTTCTCAGGTAAATCAGGAAAATCAATCCCTTTAACAGTCAGACTGCCTCCACGGGATCGAGAACGATAACCGCTGGATAAGGGCACATCGGGTTGACTATAGCCCGCGTCCACCACGGTAAATACCTGTTTAGTTTTGAGCCGAGCCAAAATCTGCTTGATCCATGACACAGGTAAATCCTTGGACATCGGGTCATTGCCCGTGGGCAGATAGCCGTCTACTGGCACCCAAGTTTTAATCGATTTATCGTCTATAAGGATTTGGCTACCATAGCCACTGAAATGAATAACAACAAAGTCGTTAGTTGTTGACTGTTGAGTGAGATTGTATAGTGCCTCTAAAATAGCTGCCCGAGTTGCTTGATTATCAACCAACGTGACAATGTTTTCAGGGGAAAAGCCAAACCGATATACCAGCAACTGACGCTGAAGCTCTACATCCGTTAAACAGCCCTGTAAAGGCCTATGGGCTTTTCCCAAAACGCTGCTGGGATACTGATTTATACCAATAAGTAGGGCCAGCTTGCGACGGGAAGAATCTGCCAACGCTTGTTGCCAGCCAAGGAGCTGGGACTGGCTGAGTCCCAAGGCACCTACCATGACACTTGTCGCCGACAAAAACTCCCGTCGCTTCACTAATCTAATTACTCCATTGGCTTTAGGATTGCATGGCCCGAGCTAGCTCGGCAGCCACTTCTGGACGAGAAAACTCCGGTGGGGGTAGCTCGCCACGACGTAGCATTTCACGTACCTTAGTACCCGACAAATGAATCCGCTCTTCTTTGCTGCTGGGGCTAGTCTTACTAGTCGCCATAGTACTTGTACGAGTGCAGTAGAAGGCGTGCTCAAACTTCATCGGGGTAATCCCCATCTCACCAGGCTCAAACTGGTCAAAGATATGCTGGGCATCGTAAGTACCATAGTAGTCGCCGACACCCGCATGGTCACGACCCACAATAAAGTGAGTGCAACCATAGTTCTTACGAATTAAGGCGTGGAAAATTGCCTCGCGAGGACCAGCGTAGCGCATAGCCGACGGATTAATCGCCAAAATCACTCGATCTTGAGGAAAATAGTGCTCCATCATAATTTCGTAACACCGCATCCGCACATCAGCGGGGATGTCATCCTTTTTGGTTGCGCCTACCAGAGGATGCAAAAATAGGCCATCCACTGTTTCTAGAGCACATTTTTGAATGTACTCATGGGCTCGGTGAATGGGGTTACGGGTTTGAAAACCGACAACCGTTTTCCAGCCACGCTCGGCAAACATAGCGCGAGATGCGGCGGGATCAATTTGGTATTTGGGGAATAGGGGATGAGCATCACGCTCTAGCAGCCAGACAGGACCTGCCAGATTGATATCGCCCTGGTCGTAAACAACTTTTACGCCGGGGTGCTTATCTTCATCGGTGCCGTAAACATTGACCGCTTCTTTTTTCTTATCGTAGGTGTATTTCTCAGTTAACTCGAGGACACCAACATAGCGACCCGTCTTGTCATTTAGACGCACAAACATGCCGTCATTTAGAGGAGCAGCCACCTCTTCTGAAACAGAAAGAGTAACGGGCACAGACCAAGGTAACCCGTTGGCCAAACGCATATCGGTAACAACCGGCTCATAATCAGCTTTGCCCATAAAGCCAGTAATTGGGCTAAAGCCACCAATGGCGATCATGACCAAATCTGATAGGGCCCGATCGTCAAGGGTAATTTGGGGTAGAAAATCAGCTTTACTTAAAAATTCTGCTTTTTGCTCATCAGAGGCTAAACGATCAATAAGTGTGCCACCGTGGGCAGCAATAAGACCATCAGTTAATGTCAAAACGTCCTCTTTTCTTCTATATAAACTGCGTTATTGTTCATCTAATCTTGGCTGAACGGTCGGATAAGACCGCCACCTAGCACCCGATCATCTCCGTCGTACCATACCGCAGCCTGCCCTGGGGTAACACTGAACTGAGGGTCTGTAAAGACAAGCTTCACAGAACTATTCGTTAGCGGCACCACAGTGGCAGCAACGGCTGGGGAACGGTAGCGAATTTGAACCCTGACTGCAATGGGGGCATTGGGAGCCTCGATGGACACCCAGTTAACCCGATCAATAAAACAGTCAGGTTGATGAACACTGTCTCGTTCACCCACAACCACCTGGTTGCGAGCAACGTCTAAGGCTACGACGTAAAGAGGAGCCGGAGCGGCAATGCCTAACCCTTTACGTTGGCCAATGGTGTAGTGATGAATACCTGTGTGCTGACCGAGTACTTGGCCCTCGGCATCCACAATATCACCGGGTTTAGGTGCCAGGTATTTATCTAAAAAAGCTTGCATAGAGCCATGTTGCTCGATCAAACAGAGGTCCTGGCTTTCTGGTTTTTCAGCCGTATGGAGACCCAGCCGATTGGCCATTTGCCGAGTTTGGGCTTTGGTTTGATCCCCCAGGGGAAACTGGGTGGCACTTAGCTGCTCTTGGGTCAGATCGTAAAGAAAATAAGACTGATCTTTATGACGATCTACCGCGCGGCGTAGCTCGTAACGGTTTGTTTCTGGGTTATAGGTGATACGGGCATAATGGCCAGTGGCAATGGTGTCTGCGCCTAGTTCCTGCCGTGCATAATCGAGCATGGGTCCAAATTTGACGCTGCGGTTGCACTGGGAGCAAGGTAGCGGAGTGACGCCCTGGCTATAGCCTTCTACTAAATAATTGATGATTTTTTCTTCAAACAGCTCACGGGTATCGACAACGTGATAAGGAATATCTAGCTCCTCACAGAGCTGCGCCGCATCTACCATCCCTTCAGAACAGCATTGCCCTTTTCCCTTCATCAGCCATAGGGTCAGGCCAATTACCTCTTGCCCCTGCTGGTGCAGCGCGGCTGCAGCAACCGAACTATCTACGCCCCCCGATAGACCTACAACGACTTTACCCATAGATAGATTGAACGTATCAAAATGCCATTTCTTAGGCTAGCATTCCATTCACAAATCGGTAATTGCTTCTGATTACTTTCAGGGATGGAAATTTGGTTGGGGCTATGGTCTAGGAAATACAGTTCTGAGATTTACATCAAGCAATACAGTCATGAAACCTTCAAATCCTGATGAAATCAGAGCGGTTGGTCATGGGCATACCGGAGAAAATGGCCAGTTATCAGTGATTACAGAGCCAGCGATCGCAAAAAAAGACAGCAGATCTATTTTGCAATCGTTCTGTGTCACAGCAGAACAGATGCAGGCGATTGAAGCCCAGATGTTTGATTCAGGATTCCCCATAGCGGCTTTGATGGAAAAAGTCGCAGGGCGGATTGCTGATTATTGGCTAAAGCACTGGGATCGAGATCAAATCGTTTTGATATTGGTGGGGCCAGGACACAATGGCGGGGATGCCTTGGTGGTGGCCCGTGAATTGTATTTACGGCATTACGATGTGCATATCTATGGTCCCTTTCAGCGATGTAAGCCTTTAACTCAGGACCATGGCCGCTACTGTCGTAGTTTGGGGATGCCTTGGTATCGCACCTGGGCAGAGGTAGAAGAGAAGATGGAGGCCTTCCCCCTGGGACGCTCACCCGCTCGAATTTTGGATGGTCTATTTGGGTTTGGCTTGAGTCGTCCCCTGAGTGGCGATGTAGCTATAGCGTTAGACAGGCTCAACCAATGTCATGTGCCAGTCGTCAGTATTGATCTCCCTTCTGGCATCCATACAGATAGTGGAGACGTTTTGGGGATAGCCATCCAGGCGGAAACCACCCTTTGCTTGGGGCTATGGAAGCGGGCCTGTCTCCAGGAAGCGGCTCAGCCCTATCTGGGGCAGACTGTGTTAATTGACTTTGATATTCCACTAAAAAATATTGATGCTGTGCTGGGGACAGATCCCCATTCACACCCCCAGATTCGACGTCTGACAACGGAACGTGCTCTGCAGACACTACCGCTTAAACGTTCGCCTGTGGCGCATAAGTACACTGTGGGTCAGTTGCTGGTGATTGCTGGGTCCAGACAGTATAGTGGTGCAGCCCTGTTGACAGGGCATGGCGCGATGGCTAGCGGTGTGGGCATGGTTACCTTGGTAGTTCCCGAAAGCATGCGTGCCCTGGCGGTTGCTCAATTGCCAGGCGCGTTGGTCATTGGTGCCCAGGAAACATCGACAGGTGAGATCGCCGCCTTACCCTCCTTAGATTTCAATCGCTATGCCGCAGTGGCCTGTGGCCCAGGGTTAGCTCAGGTAGACTGGCTACCTGAAGTATTGACCAGTCCGGCAGCTCTGCTTTTGGACGCAGATGGTCTCAATGGCATTGCGGCTAAACAGCTGATAAATCGCCAGGGAAAGACTGTTATCACCCCCCATCCAGGAGAGTTTAGGCGGTTATTTCCGACGTTAGTCAGTGGCCATGGGGGGGCACTTGAGGCAGCTCAGGTTACCGGGGCCACTGTCGTTCTAAAGGGTGCCAAGGTAGCGATCGCAACGAGCGATCATCTTTGGCTCAATCCTGATAGCACCCCAGCCCTGGCTCGAGGCGGTAGCGGCGATGTGCTAACTGGGCTGATGGGTGGTTTGCTGGCACAACAGCTGGCATCAGGGGCACGCCCAGTTAATGACGCCATTACCGATGCCGTTTTGGGGGCGGTGTGGTGGCATGCTCAAGCAGGAATATATGCCCACAGACAACGCACCGTACTGGGTGTAGATCCGCTGGAGCTAGCCCGGTGTTTAAATCTGGCGTTGGCAGATTATTTAAAGCACATGCGACCCACACTATAGGCCTTTTGAGCGAGGTGAGCTAAGGCGCGATCGCAACGTAATTGCAGTGAGTCCCAAAATTGTTAGGGGCACAATCACATACATCAGAGCCGAGCCAAACATAACTGTGTTGTCATGCTCAGTCGATTTCATAATTAGATATAACGTGTAGGCCATATAGTAAACCAGCAGCAGCAGGCCTTCCCAACGGCTCACCAAGTTGTCGTTAAAGCAAATGGGGAAACACATGATGGCTACCCCAATCATCACCGGGATGTCAAAGGCTAAAACAGAGGGCTCAATGGCAATGCCATTAGGGACTAAGGCACTGGTTACCCCTAACACCACTAAAATATTGAAAATATTGCTGCCGACAACATTGCCAACGGCAATATCTCGCTCACCGCGAAAACTAGCCACCATAGATGTCGCCAATTCGGGTAAGGAGGTACCCAGAGCAACAATGGTTAAACCGATGATCAATGGGTTAATCTCTAAGGCTTCCGCAATGGTCACTGCACCGTTAACCAACAGCTGTGACCCAATCACCAAGCAGGCCATACCTCCCAAAAAAGCCAGGACTTCAATCCCTACTTTAGACCAGGCAAATTCCTTGGGGCCATATTCTTGAGCATATTCATCCTTAACCTCAGGATTGCTCTCGCGACGGCTTTGGTAAAGCAAAAACAGGGTATAGGTTAACCCACCTAAAAATAAAATAAATCCATCAGACCGGCCAATAGCACCATCTAAGCTAAACAGAAAAAACAGACCGGATACCCCAATCATGATGGGTACATCCAGGCGGATTAGCTGCTGAGCCACGACCAGTGGTGCCACTAAAGCAGACGACCCTAAAATTAACAGCACATTGCAAATATTGCTACCGACGACATTGCCAACGGCCAGCGGAGCTTGATCAGTAAAGGTGGCGTGCAAGCTAACGGCAAGCTCTGGTGCACTGGTACCAAATGCAACGACTGTGAGGCCAATCACCAAAGGGGAGATGTGCACCATGGCTGCTAAGTTGGAAGCACCTCGTACCAAAAAATCGGCTCCAACAACCAGGAAAACTATTCCCAGTATGAGAAATACAGTGGCAGTCATGGCCCTACAGGCTATCTCCTTTTATACGTTCTTCTTCTAATTGTTGTCTAAAGTCAACCACGAGACCAGTTGTTTGTGTTTATGACTCTATATATAAATCAATTATGACACTAGCCCCATGGCGATCTGCATTAGCCCGAGCGCTTCACCGCAATCGTTCTCGGGCCTATAGCCGTTATCTGCAGCTAGCCACTCTTAATTTAGAAGGTAAACCCTCTAATCGTACTGTAGTTTTTCGAGGATTTGTTGATGAAAAATTGCAAATGGTGTCCGATGGCCGCAGTGAGAAAATTCAACAAATTCAAGCTTGTCCCTGGGCTGAGATTTGCTGGTATTTTACGGTCACTCGGGAACAGTTCCGAATCGCTGGTGAGCTGACATTAATTGGCCCAAATAATGAGCTGGAAACTATACGAATCAATGCTTGGCAGGCAATGTCAGAAAACGCTCATCAACAGTTTTATTGGCCCCACCCAGGTCACGCAAGAACAGATGCAAAAGCATTTGAACCCGCCGTTATAGCGACGAACCAGCCTCCAGATAGTTTCTCTGTACTGCTTTTAAAGGCTCATCGGGTAGAACATCTCGAACTGCGAGGCAATCCCCAAAATCGGTTTGTATATGAGTGGACTGATGGTGAATGGACGGTTGAGGAGGTTAATCCTTGAGAGAAAGGGCGGTGGGGGCATGGTACTAGGCAATGCCTGCGTCAAGCAGGGCTTGAGGTGTTACCTCTGGGTGCAGCCGTCTAAAAACTCTTCAATGGCACGGTCCTGTAATCGACAACAGTCGGCTGGATCTTGATCGTCTGGCTCGACCTGCTCAGGTAATAATTCTATGGACAGGGGGGTTGGCATAGGCGATTGTTGCAGCTGAGCAAGTTGATGTTCTAATTTCTCGATGCGATCGACAAGGGTGCGAATGACAGCAGCTTCAGAGTCAGGTAGTTGACCATGTTCAAGGGGACCAGGGCGGCTGGAACGATGGACGACACGCCCAGGAACGCCTACCACCGTGCAGTCGGAGGGGACATCCCTGAGGACAACCGAGCCAGCCCCAACCCGAGCATTGTTACCAATCTGAATATTGCCTAAGACCTTAGCTCCAGCCCCGACGACGACTTGGGTACCCAGGGTGGGATGCCGCTTACCCGTTTCTTTACCGGTACCGCCCAGGGTCACACCCTGATAAATCAAGGAATAATCTCCCACAATGGCGGTTTCACCAATGACCACACCCATGCCATGGTCAATAAACACACCGTGCCCAATGGTGGCACCTGGATGAATTTCAATACCCGTAATTAGGCGAGCCACATGGGATATGAACCTGGGTAAAAAGGGAATGCCTATATTCCAAAGGCCGTGGGCTAGGCGATAGAGCAATAATGCGTGCAGACCTGGATAGCAAAACAGAACCTCCAGCGCGTTACGGGCCGCCGGGTCTCGATCAAAAACGACTTTAAAGTCAGCAATAAAATTTCGTAACACGTAGACGTCCTCAAAGGTATTAGTGCGTTGCTGATTGGTCGGCCAAGTTAGGATATGCCAGTTAAGATGCGCCAGGTAACATGTGAGCTAGTGGCACAGTTAGCCATAACACAGCAAAGCCATTGAGTAGAATCAGCAACAGCGTAATGGAGTCTTTGATAAGTTCAAATGTGACGGAAGTGTAAAGACACACTCCGCAACTAGCATACCTCAGGGAAAGATGTTCAATCTGAATGTTGCCTTAATTGTGGGTCTGACGCATTCGAATACATTACTGGGGTATTGGCAGTGGTTACTTTGGTTTAAGTATGTTCAATTTTGAACATAGTTCTATCGATTTATTGACAAGTTTTACAGGGTGGCAGTGAGCCATGGTAGATACGCAATCTTCCCCTTACATTCTTTTTGTTCAGCATGGTTGGCATGATACCAATCGCCGTATGCAGCGTCTTGGACAGGCCCTGGCAGATGAACAGACAGAGGTGATCGCCCCTAATTTAGGGCTCATTAAAACCTGGTGGCGGATTGAACCCTTAATTCAGCAGGTAGAGCAAATTGCGATCGCAACCCATAATCGCTATCCCCATCGCCCTTGGCGCATTGTTGGCCATTCCATGGGCGGCTTGATCTGGCTAGAGCTTCTACAGCGCCATCCCGAATGGTGGCCTCAGATTAAGTCAGTCAGTTTAGTCAGTTCTCCGGTGGGCGGCGCTGATCTGGGACGAATTTTTGATCCGTTTTGCTGGGGCCTTGGCATTGCTAGGGATTTAGGGACCAATCGCCGTCAAATAGCTGAACATCTGGCTCGCCATATGCCAATACAAACCATTGCCAGTGACTACGATGGCGGCAGTGATGGTACCGTGCCGATTCAATGCTCTCAGTTTCGCCATGCCAGCTATACCCAGCTCAACGGCATCCGACACGATAATACAAAAGACCATCCTGAAGTGACCGCAGCGATTCAAACCTTTTGGACGGCGTTGCCTACCTTGTCAGTGGTATCTAAAGAGCCGTTAGAAGACGCCCTTATTTCTGAATTACAAGCCATTCCTGGCATGACCGATGCCCATCGGCGGGATTTTAGTCGCGCTACGGTCTGGGCCACGTTGAAGGATAACTTTACCCTACGAACCTGGCGCAGTTCTCTGGGTATTCATCATGTATTTTTAGCCAATGGATTAAATCACTGCTGTTTTGCGGGCTTCGTTGGCTGGCCCGATACTCAGCGTTTGTATGAACGATTGAACGTTATTAAACGGGAATTCGCTCCCTAGCCTAGCGAGCGCGCTCGCTGGGCAATGATCTACACCCACATCCTCCTTTTCATTCGTATAACGCGCCTGACAGATGCAATAAATAGAAGAAGCGGTCCTGCCCTCTATGGATTGTTGTTCTGTTTAACGTAGGAGGATGTCTTTTCCAATGCCCATGCCGTTTTTATTGCCAGTGCTGATTTTGGCATCAGTGCTTCTGAATACGTTAGGTCAAAGCTTATTGAAGTTAGGAGCTGGTCAAAACCCTCTGAATTTATACCTTTTTGGTGGTTTAGCTGCCTATGGCATCAGCACCATTTTCTATGTGACGGTGTTGGGTAAGCTGAATGTTTCGGTGGTGTATCCGGTGGTGATTGGGTTGACAATTCTTTCCACGACCCTGGCAGGCGCTGTGCTTTTAAAGGAGCAAATTTCTGCCCTACATTGGTTTGGTATTGGTTTAATGCTTAGTGGTATTTCTACCATTGCTGTAGGCAAAATAATTTCAGTTTGACCCTAACTTCTGAAGGAGACAGCCTGTGTCACAGCTTCCAAATGCTTCAGAATCCTCCGATGGTTTGCTACAACGAATTCGGATTGAGTGGATTCTGATCGCGGCCATTGCGATCGCATGTCTGATCCGAATCGTTTATGTAGGTGTTCGGGAGCTTTGGTACGACGAAGTGTTGTCACTGCTGCTGTTTACTACACAGCGCACTAGCTACATCGATCCGCCAGCTAACCCCATTGCCCTAGCTGACTACAGCGCACTGTTACAGCTGCCTGCATTTAACGGTATTGGTGACTTTATTCAGGCCATAAAACCCTTATTACAAGGGTTGGTGGGGCGTGAACCCCATCCGCCACTGTTCTTTTTATCGCAATATTTATGGTTACCCCTGACCGGCAATCAAGAAACCGCTCTGCGTAGCCTCAACGTGTTGTTAAGTTTGGGAGCAATTTTAGGTGCCTATGGCATGGGCAAGGCTCTGTTTAATCACCGGGGCGGGTTAATATTAGCGGCACTGCTGGGGTTAAACCCATTTTATTGGTTTCATTCCCTTAACCTACGCATGTATTGCCCAACCGTTTTGTGGGTTACCCTGAGTGGCTGGGCGACTCTGCAGCTTTGTAATCGGCGGTCCTCTGGTCCGATGCGGTTAGGGTGGTATCTGTTGCTAACCCTGTCGATCGCAGCTGGGATGTTGACCTATTATCTCTCTGCCCTATGGTTTTTATCCCTGGCCTGTGTGATTCTCATCAAAGATCGCAAACGCTGGTGGCAGTATGGTCTTTGCGGTCTGGGCCTGGCTTGTTTAGCCGCACCCTGGTTCTATTGGGGCATTCCCCAACAGCTCAGAAATGTAGATCTCAATCGATTCTCTGCCAAGAGTAGTTTAGGGGAGACCATTGCTAAACATACTCAAGGTGTATTAGAGGTCCTGGGTATTCAGCTGACGGTAGGGGACTGGGCAACTAGTTTACCCAATGCCGTTGTTTTAATCATGGGAGTGCTTGTCATCCTTCTATTGGCCATCGTCATCTGGCAGCTATGGCGGTCGCTACGTAAAGATTCACCTGGGTTACTATTATCTGTTCTTACCCTAGGATGTTTGCCCCTGTTATTAATGTTAGGATCTGACATTTTGTCTGGTAAGTCTACGTTAGCTTGGGGTTTTGGGCGCAGCGCAATTTTTATTTTGCCAGGATTGTTGTTATTGGTTACGACCTGGCTAATGACGTTGTCTAATAGCGGGCAAAAGTCTGTTTTAACAACAATCTTAGTCTTATATCTTGGGCTGACTATGGGTGATATGGTTGGCCGAAATCGCCAAATATTTCACCAGATTGCCGCCACAGCAACCCCCGCTGATACAACGCTAATCGCTATGAATTCTAAAGCTTGGGGCCATGTGCTGCGGTTGGTTTATTATTTCCCTGATGATACTCCTGTAAAGTTGTTGGCCACCGATGCGGCCATGCTGCCTGAAGCATTAGAGAGCGTGCTGTCTGAATCAGGTGAAGACTATGATCAGATTCTTTGGTTAGAATCTGGAAGACCTGTGTGGAAAGCGCCCACAGAGGATGAAGCTGCGCAAATCCGTCAGGATATTGATAGTCTTTTGAGTCTCGATTATCAACAGGTAGAGACTCAAGAATTGGTTGGCACCATGAACTTAGACCAGTTTAGTTTAAAAATCTATGAGCGTCCTGGGGCATAGCATTATGTCCCTACGGTAAAACAGATAATTGTTCACCCTGCTGGGCATAAAACACATCTTCTACATCGCCGCGACGAAATAGGGGTTGCTGTTGGCGTTTAGACAACCGATGTTCTAACCCAGCCTTAATGAGCAAATCTAAGGTATCTTTTTTGCGTTTTTCAAACATGACGGCGGCATCCTGGAGACGGATCCATTGCTGTCGAAACAGTCCTAAAATTTTCTCTTCGGGGTCTTGTTGAATACGGTTGAGTAAAATCTCGGCTAAGAGCCAGCAGGCTTTGGTATCGGCCTCGGCACGGTGAGAAGTGCCGACATTAAAGTTGAAATGTTTAACTAAATTGGGCAGGCTGCGGGAGGGTAGATCTGCCAGCATCAGCCGAGATAGCAGCACGGTACAAAAACGGTGGCTGGGGGGACGATGGTAGTTAACGTCCAGACGTTTGTATTCAGACTTGAGAAAGCCGTAGTCAAAGTCCAGGTTATGGGCGGTGAGAACGTCCTGGCGCAGGAGGGATTCGTAATCGGCCCATACGTCTTCGGGGTAGGGGGCCTTGCTGACCATAGCCGTGGTGATGCCGGTGATTTTGGTAATGAAGGGAGGCACTTTGCCAGTGGGGTTAATCAGGGACGTTTCTTGTTGGAGGATACCGTCGCTCAGGTTGGCTTTGATCACGGAAACTTCAATAACGTTAGACTTATAAGCAACGGAACCGGTGGTTTCAACGTCGACAACGGTTAGGGTTGACTGACTCACTCGCCGATAAAAGGCCAGCAGCTGTTTAGATAAAAGAGAGGATTGACCCTGGTATTTGGAAAATTGAGGAGCAGCCATAGTTGGTGGCGGGGACTGTGTAATTATTGTAACGTTACGCCTACAGTCTGATGGGCATGCGTCAAACTTAATTCTAAGGCTGCCTAGAGTTGATTGTACAGCTGTTGAATTGTTTGATCCGCTTGCTGTAGCTGTGTTAAAGCTGCCTGTAACCCATCTAGTTCACTCTGCCCCTGATGTTCTTGATCTTGCTTTTGAGTTAGCAGGGTTTCCAAATCGGCCTTGCGGGCTTTGATATCAGCATCTAGACGACTAATGACAGACTGCTCGTAGTCGCGAAAGTACTGCACGATAGCAGAATGGATGGGCTGCTGTTGTTCGGCAGCAATGCGGGGTAAGTGGGTGCTCAGTTCCTGGCGGGCCGCTTTGACCAGGGCACGACGGGTTTGGTCTACTTGAAAAGCCCCAATACCAAGACTGGCAATACCAAGGGTGATGGGGCCAGCAATGGAGCTAATCAGGCTGGAGGCTAGTAAACTGGCCCCAATGGCAGCCACCAGATTGATCAAAATGCTCTGCAGGTCAATACTGGCCAGAACCGCTTTTACCTCAGGGGTATCGGTTGGTTGATTGAGCGCATCAATGGCCCATTCTGCCCAACTCGGTTGACTGTTGTCGAAGGGCAGGGTTACTGCCTGACCACTCAGGGTGGTGAGAATTTGATGAGTAACCTGGTTGTAGGAGGTGCCATAGTGGGCAGCTCGCTCAGACAGTGTTTGAAACGCACTGCTTAGAGTGGGTTCCAGGGTCCGGCTCCAGCGCAAAAGCTGATCGTTGAGATAGCCTTGAAAAGCAGTTTCTAGAGATTGGTTAAACTGTTGACGACCGGCAGGGCTGACTAGGTCTAGCAATGAGAGGTCGGGCTGATAAGGGGCAAAGTCTTTTTCAAAGGTGGTTCCTAGATTCAGAATAAAGTCCTTAAATGCGGTGGTGGTGGCAGCGGCATTGCGATCGCAACTTTCCCTAATCTCTTGTTGAAACTGATCACGAATCATTACCAATTGCTCAAACACCGGCGCTAGCTGCAAAATACTTTGTTTGAGTTCAGCCACCGTTTGGTGCAATAGCGTCTGACGTAGCTGTACCTTTTCGGTTAGTTCTGTGAGAGTGCGCTCAGACAGAGCAACCACGGGTTTAAACTCTGCCCTTGCCCGCTCATGGGTAAGAAATTGATCTAATGTCGTTAAAAATCGAACAAACCCTGAATCACAGATGGGCGCATCCGGGGTTTTAATGCGCTGGCGCAGTACCTCTAGAGCAGAGATAGGAAACACCCGCTGGTCGTAATCGTCACAATAGTCTTGGAGCGTACTATGAAATACTTTATGGAGGCGTTCTTCCGCCTGGGTTAGTTCATCTGGATCGTCTGGATCTAACAGGCTATCTTTAATGTGATCCCAGGCATTTAGCAAGAAAAACAGCGACAGTCCCTTATTCTGCAAATAGTTATTGAGATAGCGCCGCTCCGCTAGCGTACAGGGCTGAGTCGCCCGCAGCACAAATAAAATTGCATGGCAGTTGTGAATGTAGCCCAGGGAGAGTTTATTGCGAGCCTCTGTATCATTGAGGCCAGGGCTATCGACAATTTCTACACCATTTTGCAATAGGGGTAATGGGTAGTGGATAACGGCATGGCTAACGTGGGCAAAGGGGGTATTTTCTCCAGGCTGACGAGGTTCAGCTGGATCAATGGTGTAGCGTTGGGTAAAGGTATCAATATCTAGCTGTTCAGACGGTCGTTCATCAGTAAAGTAGACCGTAGCCTGGGGGGTGGGGCCATACCGCAAAACTGTTAGCAGTGCAGTACAAGGATTAACATTACTAGGCAGGAGGCGTGCTCCCAATAGAGCATTCAAAAAGGTGCTTTTACCTCGCTTCATGTCGCCTAACACCATCAGACGAAAGACTCCCTGGCGCAGGCTTTGGTTAGCAGCGGAGAGATCAGCCAGGGGTTGGGTAAGGTCAAAGGTTACTTGCAGGGGGTGAAGGGTATTGGTGATGACATCAAGCTGGGTAGCGAGGGCTTGACGGAGATCGGCAATTTGGGAGAGATGGGGTAACAGAGACATAGGAGAAAATTAAGCGATAGTCCGATTCATCCCCTCCTGGGAGGGGTGACCTGTGTTAACGCCAGGGGGCGAAACCCACCCCGGAGCCCCTTCCGAGAGGGGAGAGTTATCTATTTTGGGCATCAGGTTTTGCATTAGCACTGCACTGAAGTTAAATATGGGACTGAGATGACTCGGCTCATAGTTAGATTGCCAGCTATAGATTATGCCTATTGTAGGTAATCAGATAGGGAGTGACATGGGGATGGTGGGCAAATATAAAATCCGGCAAGGGGTATAACGGTATCGATCAAGGGTTGCCCACCTTACGGCTTTTCGTTCCAAATTTGACGATCAATTTTCCAATCTCCCTGGTCTTTTTTCATTAACCACAGGCCCCGAAACCTGATCTGCGTTGAGGGTCCACCATCATGGGGATAAACCGCAACCATGGCAATACCGGTAACATAGCCAAAATCTTCTATCACCTGAATTTCTTCAGCGGTAAGGGTAGGGTCCAGGTCTTTGTCGACAACTTGCGCTGCATACCCGGCTGCAATATCGGCTCTGCCATGACGGTCGGGCACGTTGGGGGGCATTTGTAGTGCTGTTTCGGTAAACATGGCCGCATAATCTTGAGGATTTTTAGATCGGGCGTTTTTAGGATAAATTTCTTCAAATATTTTTTTGATTTGATTGCGATCGCTAACTGACATGGGTCCTCCTTTGACCGCTATTACTGATTTATCCTAAACCCTCAGTCAGCTGTTAGACAGGTCAGGTACGATGCTACAAATGACGTTTTGCCAACCATGAAACCATTCGACCTAAGCGCCTATCCTTACACGTCTTCTCGTCCTGTCATGTTAGGGACAAGGGGGGCGGTGGCTACGTCTCAATCGCTAGCGGCAGCGACAGGGGCAGAAATTTTGCTGGCAGGGGGTAATGCGGTGGATGCTGCGATCGCAATGGCCATTGACCTCACCATTGTAGAACCCACCTCCAATGGGTTAGGTTCAGACGCCTTTGCCCTGGTGTGGGATGGCAAACTCCATGGCCTGAATGCATCGGGAAAAAGTCCCCAGGCACTCTCACCAGACATGTGGTCACAGCTAGAAAGGCTAACCCTGCGTGGCTGGTTGGCCACAACGGTGCCAGGGGCTG
>JAHQVZ010000321.1 GCA_019634055.1 Leptolyngbyaceae cyanobacterium MAG.088 | reverse complement strand
CTCCCAACCGATTAGCTATTTGCCTAAACCCTCCGGTCCGAGGGTTGTAGGGCGGCGGTCCGCCCTGCCCATGGGGAAACCCCAGTGTGCCTAATGGGGATACCCTACCTACTTCCGGAAGGGAACTCGGCGGGACCCCAAGCAGCCGGTTTTGCTCTTAACCAACACGTTAATGGAAGCTAATCACGAAAGAACATTTGAAACGATACAATCACTGTCTTCAACACTCAAAAGTTAAGGCATCCAGATTTTTACAACCCTTGAAAATAAAGGCCTTATTTTTTCTCTGTTCGTAACCTGCCAAGTTGTGTGATGAAGTTTTGAGGAGCAGCCGTTATGAATAGGCAAACTAGAAATGTAATCAGAACCGCTCAGAACTAGGGGTCTGTCAAATCTGAATTGTCGGGTAAGTCCAGTGAAGAGTAACGAGTAAACGGGATGAAGAGAAACTCGTAACCCTTTACTCTTTATCGATGACCCAACCCGATTTTTTAGTCTTGACGCTGCACTAGTGGTCTGTCAAGACTAAATTGTAGGATAGATGAGTGATCTGCTAAAACGCAGTTAAACCTGACACACCCATCACTACTCACTATTCCCCATAGGCTTAGCTTGTCGAAGCCCACTCACTGTCTCAACCCTAATTTTTAGCTTTGACGCTGCACTAGCCTCTTAATAATTTTGTCGTATGCGATTTCATTTTCAATGCGCAGCAAATTATCTTGAGCTACTATCGCCAGCGACCTGAGCGCAGAATGCTAATAATCAGCCAGATACCGAGCAGTGTTGCTGCAGCAAATAGACTGGTACTGAGCCACTGCAACTGAACATTGGTTTGATTACTAGAAATAATGGCTGCGCCAATAATCAGGGCGGCTACGACAGTACTAAACGATCGGCGATTGGCCGCCTGCTCTACACTTCGCTGCACATTGGTGAGGTCTTTAATCTGCACGTTCCAGGTTAGGGTTTCCTCACTTAAACGATCTAAAAGAAACCCAAACTGACGGGGAGCTGAAAGCGATAGGTTCCGAAATTCTAGCCCTGTTCGCAGCACAGCTTGCAACGGGTCATCCCCAATTAACTGCTGGCGAAACAGGTCTGCCATCAACGGGCGAATCTCAGCAATCAAATTAATTTGAGGGTTAAACTGTCGGGCCACTCCTTCTAAATTAGCCAGGGATTTTGTGAACAAACCAATATTGGCGGGCCAACGTAGATGGTTGCGGGTGCCAGCTTCTAAAATTTCGGCAAATGCTGCCGCAGTATTGAAATTCTTTAGGGATAGGCCATAATAACGAGCCAAAAGACGGCTGTAGTCGAACTCTAACTTAGCCAAATCCACATCTTGAAGCGGTTCTGCTAGCTGTAGAGTGAGCTGAGCACAGCGTTGGGCATCGGAACTGACTATGGCTAACACCATTTCCGTCAATGTGCTGCGTGTCCGAGGATCTAAGCGTCCCATCATGCCGCAATCTAGCAGGGCCAGGTGGCCATCGCCAAGGTAAAAGATATTCCCGGGATGGGGATCGGCATGGAAAAAACCATCAATAAAATACTGCTGAAAAAAAGCTTGAAACAGTAGCCGACTAAGCTCATTGCGACTTTCGGTAGTGGCCTCAGTAGCAGCCCCACCAATGGCCGCCGACAAAATCGGCTGACCATCTAGCCACTGCATGGTGAGCACTTTGGGCTGAGTTAAGGACCAAATAATTTCAGGAATGGCTAACTGTTTGGCATCAAACCATTGGCCTTTGGCCAGGTTTTGACGCAGCTGGTCTGTGTAGGTAGCCTCGGTGGTAAAGTCGAGTTCGGCATTGAGAGCGGCGCTAAACTCATCCGCTAAGGCAACCACGTTGTAGCGTTGGCCAAACTGCGTGCTGGCTACCAGCTTGGCAATATCCTTAATCAACGCCATGTCACGGCGAACCTGGACTTCAATACCTGGCCGCTGAATTTTGAGGGCAACGGACTGACCGCTTTTTAAGACGGCTCGGTGGACCTGACCAATGGAGCCGGATGCGATCGCATCATAATTAACCTCGGCAAACACCGCTTCAGGATCTAGCTGTGTTTGCAAAAATGCCTTGATTGTTGAGGCATCTACGGGCGGTACCGTTGACTGCAGGGAACTCAACGCCTCAATATAGGCTGGCGGCAACAGATCTGGGCGAGTGCTCAGCAACTGACCAAACTTGATATAGACCGGCCCCAAATCGGTCAAAATATTTCGCAATACTGCCGGGGGGGGAATATCTGGTTCTTCGGGGACCTTACCCAACAGCAAACGCCGCATGTAGTCCCACCCATGGCGTAAAAACACCTCCACAATTTCACCCTGACGGGAAATAAGATTTGGCGTTAGCATGCAGCCCTTAGGTAAAGTAGTGACGGTCTGATGCTAGCAGTTCCCACCAATCTATGTGGCTTCATAATCTAATTCTTATTTGTACAACGGCTTACCAAATCTGGTGTTGTCGCCAGGAAGATCAAACGCCACCCCCCGGAAAGATTTATGACATTGGGGACTGTAAGCTCCATCTCTACCGCCAGGGGCAACCACGCCCCAATCGGCCAACAGTAATTTTGGACCATAGCCTCGGTGGGGTGGAAGGCTATCTATTAATTGATGAAATCGCTGAGATTGCCGACGTTTGTATCTATGATCGTGCAGGCTACGGCTGGAGTTCCCATAGCCCTAATCCCCGCAATAGTAACGAAATGATGCAAGAGTTTGAAGCCCTCATGCGTCAGGCAGATGTCCAACCACCCTATGTACTGGTGGGAGATTCCTTGGGTAGCTATACCATGCGGCTCTACGCCCATACCTACCCCGACAATGTTGCCGGGCTAATTCTTACCGACGGTCTCCACGAAGATGGCATGGCTCAAATGCCCCTGAGTATCCAGTTGATAAAAGCGATTTTCACGGGGGGGTTCTTAATGTGTGTAGCAGGCTCAGCCCTAGGCTTTATCCGCATTTTTCAACAGTTAGGGCTATTTCAAGTCATTAGCCCTAAACTTAGGCAATACAGTCAGGCCCAACTAGCCCCAATTCTTCGCTCCTTTGTGCGCCCCAAACATTGGTTTACCATGGCACGGGAGATGGTAAGTATTAACGCCAGCCATGAACAACTCCGTAAAACAGAGAATTTAGGCTCTTTGCCAGTCATTAATATCAAAGCCAACCATTTTTTTACTCCCAGCCCCTTCCTAAGAGCCCTTCCCTTAGAAACAGCTGATGAACTGTGGACCAGGATGCACCACAACCTGATGAGACTCTCCACTCAGAGCCTCAGTCTACCCACCCACGAGAGTAGCCACTTTGTTTGGGTAGACGAGCCCGATGCCATGATTGAAGCAATTGATCGAATGTTGGCAAAACTCCACAGAGAACGTCAATCTTGAGCCTTAGGACAGAGAAATTAACAAATCCCCTAGTCCTCATAGTTATTATTTGAGAACTATGCGGAGTTGAGATCCAGACAAAAGGACAATGGCTAGGGATTAGGCAGCAATGACACCTTTAGAAAATTAGGTAGATCGTGTCATTGCCTGTTGAATGGGAATTTCAATCACAAATCCAGTCCCTTTACCAAGGGCCGATTTACAGGTGAGCTTACCTCCATGATTTTCAGTCACAATTTGGTAGCTAATGGGCAACCCTAAACGGTTCGTACGTCCAGAGTTACTATCCATTAAGGGTGAATTAAATAGACTTGCTCGAGCCTCTTCGGTCATGCCCGGGCCATTGTTAGACAGATGAATCGCCACCCAACGATTACTCTTCAACTGTGTGGATACTCTCAGAATGCTAGGATTACCTAAAATGTCATCCAAAGGTCGAAGGCGATCGTAATCGTTTAATTCATCGATTAGGGTAGAAAACAAATTCATAAATACCTGGTTCATTTGACCTGGATAACAACTGACTAACGGTAAGTCGTCATAGTCCTTTAGTAGCTGAATTGCTGGGTGACGTTTAGACGTATTTAGACGATTCTGCAAAATCATCAAGGCACTCTCAATCCCTTCATGGAGATCGGCTATTTTATGCTGAGTTTCATCTAAACGAGAAAAATTTCGTAGGGATTCGACAAACTCACTAATGCGCTCTGTCCCCAATTGCATAGATGATAGAAGCTTGGGAAAATCTTCAGCGACAAACTCCACATCAAACCGTTTCAAGGACTCTTGCAGTTCTATAGATGGCTCTGAAACACATCGACTATAGAGATTAACCAGCTTTAAAAGGTCTTGCACATATTCACCAGCATGATCTATATTTCCCTGAATAAAACTCACAGGATTATTGATTTCATGGGCAATACCTGCAACTAACTGCCCTAAACTCGCCATTTTTTCTGACTGAATAATGCGCAGTTGAGCATTTTGTAAGTCGGTAATCGTAGCAGCCAGCTGCTCCGTTTTATTTTTGGTTTGGGTCAATAGCTCTACTTGCTGCAGCGCCACACTTAGTTGAGCTGCCACCTGAGAGACAAAGGACACGTCTGCATCACTCCAATCTCGTGGCTGACTACACTGGTGAATACACAACAACCCTAACAATCTTTCCCCCGTCATCAGCGGAGCCACAATATGGGCTCTGACCTGAAATCGATTTAACAAATCGCCATAACAATCAGCTAGGGTTGATGCGTGAACATCGGATAATATTTGCATCTTCCCTTGGGCATAGGCGGCAGCATGGTTAAGGCCAAAATGTTTATCTTCTACGACCTCCCCCATAGCTGACTGCAAAAAGGGCACTACATCTTCAGCTACAATTTCGCCCCGACAGAAATTAGACTCTGGTTCAAAGCTCAAAACAGCGACTCGATCAGCACCAAGCGAACGGCGGACCTCCTGGGATGCGGTGGATAAAATTGTTTTTAGCTCCAGAGAGTCTCTGATTTTAACAACAACATCAAACAGAATCTGGCGCTGTTCGGCAGAATGACGTTGCTCATCGGCACGGGTTTGAGTCTCTGAAAGTAATTGAGCACTTTTGATAGCCACACCCAACTGCGTTGCCACCTGGACTAGAAACTCCACCTCGACATCATCCCATTGCCGGGGCGCTGAGTGATGATAGGCGGCCAGCAATCCCCACAGATGTTGACCTACAAAAATGGGGGCCAGGGCATAGGCACGAATTTTAAACTGCTCCAAAATATCGAGATGGCAACGGGTATGGCCAGCCTGGTAGATATCTGACACCGCAAAGGTTTCGTTGTTGCGATAGCGACCGCCTTTGGTGTCTTGTAAATGGGTATCTTCCCAAACTAATTGTTTACCAAAGGTGCTGGCGTCGTTGCTCCAGGGGGTGCCAATGTCATCGTGAATACCAAAATGACTGATAAACTGACCACTCCAGTCGTCATGAAAACGGAACACCCCCACTCGCTCCACCTTCAGCAAATCGCAGACTTCCTTACATGTGGTCTGCAAGATTAGATTTGTGTCTAAGGATGACCGTATTTTGCTCACCACCTCAGTCAGGGTGCGCTGACGGGCCATGGAATTTTGTAGGGCAATGGTCCGTTGCTCTGATTCGGCCACCGTTTCCGCCTGCTGAATTGCCACCCCTAACTGAGCAGCTACCTGGGCCAAAAAGTCCACTTCATAATTAGCCCAGTTACGGGGGCTGGAATGTTGATAAGCAGTAGCCAAGCCCCACAATCGCTGTCCTACAAAGATGGGAGTAATGACATAGGCACGAACTTTGAATTGTTCCAGTACTTCTACATGGCAACGGGAATAGCCCATTGCATAGATGTCATTGACCGCCAGTCGGTCATTATTGCGATAGCGGCCCCCTTGGGTTTCCTGTAAATGGGTGTCTTGCCAGTAGGTTTCTGAACCAAAGTTGGAACTACTTTCCCAACGACTGTCTAGCTGGCTGTAATAGCTGATAAACTCACCGCTCCAGTCAGGGTTAAATTTATAGATGGCGGCCCTTTCTAAATTGAGCAACTGACACAGTTCACGGCAAGCGGTTTGGAACACCACCTCCATACTCACGGCTGCACGAATATTGCTAACCACCTCAGTGAGAGCCTTTTGTCGCTCAATGGTTTTAGCCAGATACTGATGCTGAACTTTAGCCTGTAGCTGCAGCTGTACATGCTGCAATGCCACGCCCAAATGGCTACCCACCTGAGTCAGAAACTCAACCTCCATAGAGTTCCACTGGCGGACATCGGAGTGCTGATAGGCGGCGAATAAGCCCCATAGCCGTGCCCCAATAAAAATGGGAGTCAGGACATAGGCACGAATTTGAAACTGCTCTAACACATCGAGATGGCAGCGGGAATGTCCTTCAGCATAGATATCTGACACCGCATAGGATTCATTGTTGCGATAGCGGCCGCCTTTGGATTCTTGTAAATGGCTATCTTCCCAAACCGCCCCTTTGCCAAAGGCCGCTATCGTATTCCAGGGTGGTCTGGCAAACCCATAACCATCCAGGAAGCGACCGCTCCAATCCTCATTAAAACGATAGATTGTTAGCCGATCAATACTTAACAGCTGACTAACTTCCTGGCAGGTAGATGAACAGATAGATTCAATCGACAATGACGCTCGAATCTTATTGATAATTTTTGCCAATATTTTTTGGTATCTGAGAACCTGAACTAAGTCAGTCGATGTATCTTCGACATCTTTGTGTTGACTAGAAAAATGAGAAACGGTCCCATTAGTGATCTGAGTAGAATCTGACGGCATACATCAAACGACCAAAGACATCACATTATTATTGACATCACTATGGAACCCTTGAAGCAAACTAAAGCAAAATCCCGTATATTCACGGAGCGCCCTTTAATACTGATTACATAAGGTATTGCGCTATTAACTAATTACTGCCAAACAATGGTTCGGGGCTAAATCTTAGGGATCAAATCATAGGTAAACACTTCCAAGTTGCGAAGTGCAATTTACAATGAGTAGAAAGTCATTGCCTATAGCGATCGCATGAGTACACAGCCTGATCGAGTCTTAATTTTTGACACTACCTTGCGCGATGGGGAACAGTCTCCTGGCGCGACGATGAATGTTGAAGAAAAGTTAGCCGTGGCTCGTCAACTAGCTCGCCTCGGTGTAGACATTATCGAAGCAGGGTTTCCCTACGCTAGCCCTGGAGATTTTGAAGCAGTGCAGCGCATTGCTAAAGAGGTCGGTGTAGCAAGTGGTCCGACTATTTGCGGTTTGGCCAGGGCGACAAAGCAGGATATTGAAACCGCAGCGCGGGCCATTGAACCGGCTGTTAGTGGTCGCATTCACACGTTCATTGCGACGTCTGATATCCACATGAAGTACAAGCTCAAGAAGTCGCGGGATGAGGTATTGGCCATCACCGATGAGATGGTGCGCTTTGCCAAAGGCTTTACGGATGATGTGGAGTTTTCGCCAGAGGATGCAGGGCGTTCAGAGCCTGAGTTTTTATATCAGGTACTGGAGCGGGCGATCGCAGCCGGGGCCACCACCATCAATATCCCCGATACCGTTGGCTACCTTACCCCCAGCGAGTTTGGTGGGCTAATTAAGGGCATCAAGGATAATGTGCCAAACGTAGACCAGGCCGTCATTTCCGTCCATGGCCACAATGACCTGGGTCTGGCCGTAGCTAACTTTCTAGAAGCCGTTAAAAATGGAGCCCGTCAGCTGGAATGCACCATCAACGGCATTGGTGAACGGGCGGGCAATGCGGCCCTCGAAGAATTGGTCATGGCCATGCATGTGCGCCGTCAGTACTTCAACCCATTCTTTGACCGTCCGGCAGAATCTGAAGCCCCACTAACCAACATCAACACCACAGAAATCTATAAAACCTCACGGCTAATCTCTAGCGTCACTGGCATGCTGGTACAGCCCAACAAAGCCATCGTCGGGGCCAATGCCTTTGCCCATGAATCTGGCATTCACCAGGACGGTGTGCTCAAAAATAAGCTTACCTACGAGATCATGGATGCCCAGACCATTGGCCTCAACGATAATCTAATTGTCCTCGGTAAGCTTTCAGGCCGTAATGCCTTCCGCAGTCGCTTACAGGAGTTGGGGTATGAGCTGTCAGACCAGGAGTTGAATAAAGCATTTTTGCGGTTTAAGGATTTGGCTGATAAGAAAAAGGAAATTAGCGATCGCGACCTAGAAGCCATCGTCAACGACGAAACCCAGCAAGTTGCCGAGCATTTCAAACTTGAACTAGTGCAGGTATCCTGCGGCAGCAGTGCGCGACCAACCGCAACGGTTACGGTACTCACCCCCAATGGTGAAGAACTGGTGGATGCCGCCATTGGCACTGGCCCTGTAGATGCCGTTTACAAAGCCATTAACCGCGTGGTGGATATTCCCAATGACCTGATTGAATATTCAGTGCAATCAGTCACCGCAGGCATCGACGCCATTGGAGAAGTCACCATTCGGCTGCGTCATAACCAGCATATTTACTCTGGCCATGCAGCCAATACAGACATTGTGGTGGCCTCAGCCGATGCCTACATGCAGGCCCTCAACCGGCTTTATAGCTCAACTCAAGTTGGCGGGTCACTACATCCACAGCGGGTTGCAGTCCCCGCTGGCACAGGTGTTTAGGGGGTAAGCAAAAACTTAGCTCAACAGTGGATTTACCAGACAATGCAGTTCTAATGCTCATCGATCTCCAAAAAGGATTTGATGAACCATCTTGGGGTAGAAGGAATAATTCTAATTTAGAGAGCAATACCGCTCAACTGCTTAAAATCTGGCGCGCTCACCATCGCCCTGTCATTCACGTACAACAGTTATCTACTGAACCCCAATCTTCCTTACGCCCTGGGCAAAAAGGCTGTGAGTTCAAAAATAGAGGGGTATTGCCCCTACCCTAAATACTAGGGCCAGTCTGGTTCCAACACAGCAAACAATCGCGGTAGAATCTGAACTGCTTTGATCCAAAGGTATGGAACCATTTGTTTAGCTCTGCCCTTTGGAATTAACAATTAGCACAGACAGGTAGACCCCCCATGACCCATCCCTCCGCTAGAATCATCTATACGCTGACAGACGAAGCGCCAGCTCTAGCTACCTATTCTTTTCTACCTATTGTTAAAACCTTTACTAGGGCAGCTAATGTTGCAGTAGAGACCAAAGATATTTCTCTAGCAGGAAGAATTCTCGCTAACTTTCCTGACAATCTAACAGCCGAACAGCGGGTACCGGATGCCCTAAGTCAGCTGGGTGAACTCGCTAAAACTCCGGAAGCCAATATTATCAAACTGCCTAATATCAGCGCCTCTGTACCACAGCTAACGGCAGCTATTAAAGAACTGCAAGAAAAAGGGTATCCAGTTCCTGATTATCCTGCCGAACCCAAAAACAAAGCCGAAGCCACCATCAAAGCTCGCTATGCCAAAGTGCTAGGTAGTGCCGTCAACCCTGTTTTACGAGAAGGCAATTCCGACAGGCGCGTAGCAGACGCCGTGAAACAATATGCCCAACAAAACCCCCACAAAGTGGGTAACTGGACAGCATATTCTAAATCTCACGTTGCCCATATGGATAGTGGAGATTTTTATGGCAGCGAGAAATCAGTTGTGATTGAGCAGGCAGGCAATGTGCGCATTGAGCTAGTTACTGCAGATGGTTCAATAAAAGTTTTAAAGGAGACAACGCCAGTACTCTCAGGCGAAGTCATTGACGCTGCTGTCATGAGCGTCAATGCACTGCGGGCGTTCTACGAAAAAGAGATTAACCGTGCCAAAGAAGACGATATTTTGCTTTCTCTCCATGTAAAAGCAACCATGATGAAAGTGTCGGACCCCATTTTGTTTGGCCATGCCGTCACCATTTACTTTAAAGATGTTTTTGAGAAATATGCCAATACGTTTGTTGAGTTAGGCGTAAACCCCAATAATGGCCTTGGCGATGTGTATGCCAAAATCCAGACATTGCCCGACAGTCAACGTACTGCAATCGAAGCAGATTTACAGGCTACCTATGCGCAACGTCCCAGGTTAGCTATGGTCAACTCTGATAAAGGCATTACTAATTTCCATGTACCCAGCGATGTGATTATTGACGCATCTATGGCAGCCGCTATTCGTACCTCTGGCAAAATGTGGGGAGCCGATGGCCAGCCCCATGACACTAAGGCCATGATTCCCGACCGATGCTATGCCACCATGTATCAAGCATGTATCCGTTTCTGTCAGGAAAATGGAGCCTTTGATGTCACTACCATGGGCAATGTCTCCAATGTGGGACTCATGGCTCAAAAGGCTGAAGAATATGGATCTCACGATAAAACGTTTGAAATTCCTGCAGATGGTACAGTTCGCGTGGTTGATGACGCGGGACAGACCTTGATAGAGCACCGCGTGGAGAAAGGTGACATTTGGCGCATGTGTCAGACCAAGGATTTACCCATTCAGGATTGGGTGAAACTAGCGGTTAATCGAGCCAGAGCTACGGGCTTTTCTGCCGTCTTTTGGTTAGATGCAAATCGTGCCCACGATGCTAACTTGATCAATAAGGTCAAGCAGTACTTGTCTAACCACGATACAACGGGTTTAGACATCAAAATTTTGGCCCCAGCTGATGCCATGCAGTTCACTTGCGAACAGATCAAAGTTGGTAAAAACGTTATCTCTGTCACAGGTAATGTCTTAAGAGATTATCTTACCGATCTGTTTCCCATTCTTGAGTTGGGTACTAGTGCAAAAATGCTATCCATTGTACCCTTGTTAGCCGGTGGCGGTTTGTTTGAAACCGGGGCTGGTGGGTCGGCACCCAAGCATGTGCAACAGTTTCTGAGTGAAGGTCATTTGCGTTGGGATTCACTAGGAGAGTTTTTAGCCCTGGCGGTTACCCTGGAAGATATGGGCCGGAAGACCAATAATGAAAATGCATTAATATTAGCGGCAGCCCTCAACAAGGCCAATAGTCTGTATCTGGACAATATGAAGTCCCCTTCTCGTAAGGTACATGAGCTGGATAATCGCGGTAGTCATTTTTATCTGGCGCTGTATTGGGCACAGGCATTGGCTCAACAAAACAAAAATGCTGAACTCAAGTCTACATTTGCCAAGTTGGCTCAGTATCTGAGTGAGCATGAAGCCAGAATTTTGGATGAGCTCAATGCAATTCAAGGACAGTCGGTCAATATTGGGGGATATTATCTGATGGATAACGAGAAAACCGATCAGGCGATGAGACCTAGTCAAACATTGAATGCGGCATTGGCGCTAGTTTAGTCTCACTATGTTGTTCTAAGGGCAACGTATTTTCCTTGGAATTGGCCAACGAGTAGGTTATTAGAATAAACCTCAGATAAGAGCGTGAGTCGACCTTTACCACGTTTAGATAGGGTGGTGATAAAGCGCTGCCAGTCCTTAGGTTCAGGCGATAAACAACGGGCTTGAATATCGCCTAAGGCAGGATTTGTGTAGTCCAGGCTATTGCTTTGGATGACAATACGGCTAGCCATGTTTAATTGCTGTAACTTTACATGGACAAAGGTCCAGGCAGAGAGAATGGCTAATGTTGAGATACTGCCGCCAAATACAGTGTTGCGATGATTAATGTTGGGCCCTAATGGTGCCGATAGAATCACGCCATCGTGATCGATGGATGTTACAGCCACCTCCATCGCTTTAGAAATAGGAATATGCTCATGGAGGTACTGTTGGACAGTGATGTAATCAATGGCCATAAATTTCCTTAGGGCTTACCGTAATGATAAACAGCATTGCGTAGGTTTTCGGGGGTGCCGATGTCCAGGTATTGTCCGGTTTCAAAGGGGATGGCTTCTATGCGGAGATTGTTTGCGATCGCACCCACCATTACATCCCCAATGGGCGTTTCCGCATAGGCGGGCATCTCTTTAATTAACATTGGCGACCGCTCCCCAATCAACGCCTTGCGCTTAGCCTCAACAAACTGATGCAAAAACTCCGTAAAGCTAGGTCGCCAAACCGCAATGGCCCACATATACGTCAGATGAGTCAGTTGAGATTTTTCATAGATACCAGAGACCACTCCATCCTGGTCAAACTCCACCAGCCCTACTTTCTCAGGTTGGTCAGTGGGAAATAGCCCCAACACCACATCAGCCTGGGACGTCTGCAAACGAGCAATGAGCTGACGGTAAGCAGCAGCAGGGCTAAACAAAATATCGGGAAAGCCCATGGCGACAATGGCATCCTTAACAAAAGGATAGGCCTGGTCAAGGCTAAAGGGCACCCCAAATGGCACATGCACCGTTAAGTAAGCCAACCGCATCACCAGTTTGGGCCCCAGCTGAGACCCATCCCCCAAATAGGCCGGAATATCCCATTTACCAGACCGCAAAATCAAAAAGGATTCCTGCACCCCAGCCTGCCCCATAGCCTCTAATAGATATTGACAAACCACCTTAGGTCTTAGCCCCTTATCTTCTAGATCCTGAAACCCAATGGGAAATAACTCTTTGCTCATGGGCAACGGGCTAATGCGGCTGCCCTGACCAGCAGCAGGCAGCAGACCAATGATTCTAGGAGAAAGTGCAGTCATGGTGTAGTCAGCAATCGGCTATAAACAAAGCGTAAACTGGCAACGTGCTCTTGGGTCTCAAAGGTCTCAGGCGCAGCAATAGCCTGGACCTGGTTAAACTGAATGGTAGACCGAGGCAAGCTAATTGAGTCTGTTAGCCCTTGTTTGGTGGCCACATCCAGTCTGTGATAGAGCACACTTAAATGGGGGTCTAACGTAGGCAATTGAGCATCAGGAATGGCTGACACTAGACGGTTAACCAAATTAGCTAACGAGGGCGTCTGATTAAGCTGCACATACAGGGTTTTAGAAAAACGAGCCCCATAGCTGACATTGACCACATCCAGAACCAACGGCTCCGACAGTGGCAGTGCTTCACATACCTGCTTCACATCCACAGAAGAGGATACGAGAGCACTATAAAGGGTGACATGGGGAGTAAAGGAAACAGTGCCAAAACGCCTGGCTAAGGTATTAATGACGCCCTGAAAATAGGACAGATCAGGGTCCTGTGGCACGAGCCAAAAGGAATAGTAGGATGCTGCCATGGTGAGCCCATAAACATACCTCACTACAATAAGAGACCTTAAAGAACACCCCAAAAAATTTACGCAATATATACAGAGTTCTCACCGAACTAACGATGCTGCTTCTGGAATTGTCACGCCCTTGAGGGTATTCATACTGTGAGTTCTTTAACGCTACCAGACACCCATGAGATTCAACGCATATTACGTTTACTGGACTGTCCTGCTATTTCTAATCGAGATTTATATTGGCGCATTTGTTAAAGATAATTTTGTGCGTCCCTACATGGGAGATTTTTTAGTTGTTATTCTAATTTACACATTTGTCCGTGCCTTCTTTAAGTATTCGATTATCAAAACAGCTATCGGCACTCTTTTATTCTCATTTCTAGTCGAGATTTTACAGTACTTCAAAATCGTAGAAATACTAGGCTTAGAATCTCACCGCCTGGCAAGAACCGTTATTGGCACGTCATTTGTTTGGGAAGATTTTTTATTCTACACCATGGGCATTGTGACCGTTCTCATCTGCGAGCACTTTATCGGTCCCAGTGTAGAGCAATGGCGCTCGATTCGTAGATAGTGGCAACTAGATAGATTCTCATCACACTATCGATGCAATTTCACCTGAAGGAGACCTATCATAATAGGAATCACAACATAGGCATAGGAGTGCACGTTCATTGCCATCTCTTATCACAAGCTAGGGTTATTAACTATATGCATCAAGCTATATTTATATAATTACAATCGCCGTTGCCATAATAACGCTATATTGCTGATTCTAGCCCTTCATCTGGATAACAACTATGCGCTCTGCCAAGATCTCAATGCCCTACTTTGACATTCTGCTAGATCAGTTAAATTCAGGTGAGCCCAGTGTCCAAAAAGTCTTTGGCCGCCATGTACACTGGGGGTATTGGGCGAATCCAGATGAGGCCGATGGTACAGTGGAAGATTTTGCGATCGCAGCTGAAAATCTTTGTCAACGCGTGTATAACGCCGCCGCAGTCCAGGAGAATGATCGATTACTCGATGCGGGCTGTGGTTTTGGCGGTACTATTGCTAGCCTCAATGAACAATTCCAAAATCTCAATATGATTGGATTAAATATCGATCCACGTCAGTTAGAGAGAGCGCGTCAGCAAATAACGCCCCTGGCCAACAACAAAATTACGTTTATTGAAGGAGATGCCTGTCAGCTACCATTTGATGACAACTCGCTAGATACCATACTGGCAGTAGAATGCATTTTTCATTTTCCCAGTCGAGAGTTATTTTTCCAAGAGGCACAGCGAGTGTTGCGACCAGGGGGGCATCTAGGCATTTGTGATTTTGTGTCAACACCTATATTCAAGGCATTACAACAGTTTCTTGCCATTTTTACAAACCCAATGATATCAGGCACCTTTGGTCGTGCGGATAGCTGCGTAACCCTATCAGATTATCGGGCTCTGGCTCAAAAAACAGGATTTCAGCTGGCATCCCATGAAGATATTACTCGCCAAACCCTGCCGACATATCCAGTAGTATGCCGGGTATTTAACCATGCCGGTTTTTCAAAAGCGGCGCAAGATGTTGCAGCCGTTGAAAAGATTAGTCGAGTTGGCCTATTACACTATTTAATCCTTAGCTTTAAAGCTGATTTATCACTATAGCCATGCCCCATACCTCATGGTAAGGATACTGAGACAACTCTAATTTTTAGCTTTGACGCTGCACTAGTATATTAAATTTAAACTTTGTGCAGGTATCGATCGAGGGCACCAGGATGAAAAAGAACTCTATATTGCTCGCAGCATTTTTACTAATGGGTGCCTTGGCACCCCAGAGGGCCCTAGCTGACGAACAATGGTCAACCGAGGAATATGACGTTGTCTATCAAGACGAGCGTAATCAGACGGCCATTTGGACCTATGGTGACGGTGTTGGCACCATATTTATTGACGGGTTAGCTGGCGTCTATACTGACCGAGGCTCCTATTCTGGTTATTGGGTACAAGAATTCTCTTCTATGCGCTGTGATACCTTTAGAGAAGATGCGAATGGTGAACCGACCTACTATTGGGGTAGATTTGAAATTACATTTGTCGATCCAGATTTTCCCTCTCGCTGGCAAGCAATGATTGGGCTTTGCGATCGCAAAGCAACCATTCCTTTAAACGGTACCCCCATCACGCCCATGTAGAAATCGAGCGTTATAGGGCTAAAATCAAATTCACTACTAACGTATTAGATTGCTCGTGACACACCGTAACACGTGTTTATCGCATCAGCTATTTCAAATGCGACAAACAAGTGTTTGCAACCAATTCCGTACGTAAAGCAAAAGACTCATCAGATCTTCACAAACAAACTCCTGTACTCTTTAAAATCTGATCGAATTATTAAGTAAGTAGTGTTTTTCAGCTCTGTTATGAAAACCCCCACCGTTCTTGTTTCATTACTCGCCTTAGCTGGTATTGCAGCTACTGCTGAGAGTGCTGATGCAGCGATTTCAGGCATAGAGCTCCCAGAGAATTTACGAGACGCCATCTGCTACCAAAACTGGTACGAAGCCATTGAACTATCTGGTCAGTTAATAACATCTTCAAAAATCACTCCCGAGCATCGTCAAACACTGCTTGAGTTAAGGCGTAATCTTTATACCTATGCCAAAAGTGCTAAGGCTACGCCTGATGAGCTTATTGACTGTCAAGAAAGCCAGATAGAGTCTGTGGTGAGTGAACAGCCACAGTTGTTTTATGAAGGTCCTGTACCTCAGTTTTCTAAAGGCATTTCAAATACACCAGGTCGCTATTGTTATCAAAAAAGAACCAGTGGTGACTTTGATAGCTTGAACTATCAATGCCCTAATAAAGAGACAGCATCCATTGACACAAAAACAACGGTATTATCACAACACCGAGTCAATACACCTAATAGCGTTTGGGCAGTGGGTGCTCGAGCAGAAGGGAACAGCGTAAGGGGAACTTTACTGAATAATGGAATAGCAGCGGTCAGAAATATTACATTAACGATCCGCTCTCAGCAAGATAATCAATCAGACACTGTTACAACAGTTGCCATTGATAACGTCAATGCCTGGAGTGAAACTGAGTTCGTTGCGACATTCAACCATGCCCCCGGCAATTGGATGATTGAAAGTATCCAGGTGAATTAAACCATTCCCATATTTTGGCTGGAAATTTTATATAACAATGGCTATATGCAGTGCACTCTGCTAAATATATTTAGCAGAGTGCACTAGAATTGAAAACTCAGAACAATTATTGGCCAGGCTTTAGCACAGTTGCAGTGCTTTCTTCTTTGTAGAAACAGTTTGGCACAGGGTGGCAAACTCATCTCTTGCCTTCTCAGCCACACTTTTTGCATCCCATTCTGTCTTCATCAATGGCTGTCCGCTCAGCCCCCAAACTAAACCTGCCCAAGCCCCAAAATCACCATTGGGGTCTTTACTATGCACTTCATGCGGGGCATCAATATCTAATACAACAATTGTGCCGCGTCTTTGAGGATAATAGTGGGGCACTGGAATTGGCCACTTACCCCAAGTATTGACCACGAACCCAATATCTAGCTACACAATTAATTCATTTTCGCCATTATGTGGATGAAAAGAAAATTACCATAGAGAAATGTGATGCGAAAGATCAAAAAGCGGATATGTTGAACAAATCTCTACCACAAGATATATTTGAACGACATCGCTTTGCTCTTTGTGGATGGTG
>JAHQVZ010000320.1 GCA_019634055.1 Leptolyngbyaceae cyanobacterium MAG.088 | reverse complement strand
GGTATTATTTCCGTCGGTGCAGGGCTGGATTTGTATAGTCCAGCTATGATCATTCTGATTGCTTTTATTGGCGCTTACACCATGCCCTTTGTTGGCAGTGCTGTGGAAAAAGCGGGCATTGATGATGCCGTTGGGGCGTTTGCTGTCCATGGCTACTGCGGTGTAATTGGTGCCATGACGGTGGGAATTATGGCCTCTGGCTATCCCCAGGGTGATGGCATTCCCCTAACTGGATTCTTTGGGCAGTTGGTCGGTACCCTTGTTTGCACAGTTATCCTTGGTTTTATCCCTGGATATGGCGTTAGCTTTGTGCTTAAAAAGCTGGGCATGCTTCGCGTTTCTCCAGAAGAGGAGATTGCTGGTTTAGACCTTGCTGATTTAGGTCTCGAAGGCTATCCAGAATATCCCATTTTGCCTGAGCAAAATGGCCAGGTGCCAGAGCCTGCCATGACCGGGTCAAGAATAAGCTCGCAGATGTAAGGAGCAATGTAATGACAAGTCCATTTTCCACGTTAGAAGAGTTTAACGCAGCCATTGATGGTCCTACAGGAGGGGCGATTTATACATTCGCCCATACTCCGGCCATAAATGCCATTGCCCTGTTAGTCTCCGTTGGTATCTTTATTTGGTTTATTGTCGCCACCTACTCGACACACCATGAACTACCGTCCGTAGACAAATCACTCAATCGTTTGAGCAGTTTTATTGTGATTGGTTTGTTGTCTTTGGTGGCAGCTGATCAACTTCAGCATAAGAACCAGCACAGACAAGCTGCACAAGATTCGTCTAAAACAAGTTTCACCCAGTCTTCTAGACGGGCTGCTCCTCTGGCTTTATTAGGGATGACGGGTATCGGTCTTCCCAACTTGCGCCGAGGAAAATCTCAGCGCCGAAAGCGGTCTTACCGTAATTTTGGGGCTCACAAGCGCTAGCGTTTCAGATTCAACTCCTCCAACACAGACATACGTGAGCACTGTGCTTTTAAGAGTACAGTGCTTTTTTTTTATAACAATGCAGCTAAGTTTGAACCTGTTACCCCACATTGAGCCGTTATTAAGTATCCACCAAGACGACAACCAACAACCCGATAATCTGTGTGGCCCTTACTGGATATCGGTGTTGTTAAGGGCCTATGGTGGTTTAAGTGTGACCGCTGTGGACGTTGCGATCTCAGCCTCAACCATCCTGCCCAGCCATGGCAACCCCACCGACTGGCTGCCTCCCAACGCTACTTCTCTACAAGGAAAAAATTATCACCAGATTCCTACCCACCCAGATCTAACCATCTGCGGCACCTCCATAACAGGCCTTATCCGCGCCACAAAAAATCTAAGCAACAGCAAATTCTGTTTAATTCCCCTACAAATAGCCAACTGGCCAACAGGATTAACAAAGGTTCTAAAACTCTGCCAGACCCAGCCAGCCATTCCCCTCCTCAACCCACACACCAGTTACTTCTGGGGAACAAACCCCTCACCCCTAAGCCTGACTCATTATCTACAATCAAAACCAGTATCCCCACCACCCACCGACTGGAACGTTGGCCATTTCAACCTACTGATCGGAGCAATCCAGCAAGAGACCCATATGCTCTACGCCCTGCTCGACACCTATCCCCAATTTGGCTGGCAAGGCTTACATCTCCAGCCACCAGACGCAGTCAGCCAGTCCTTACAGCGCCCTCAACAAAACACCCAAGGAGGTTTAGCTTTATTTGTAAGTACAGAACTACGTTCGGAAGTAGAACAGGTAGTTACTCAAAATGAGTTTAAGATTTCCGTTTGGGATAATGGATCTCCAACAAAAACTCTTGAAGAACCCACCCCGGAGTCCCTCCCAGGCGGGGAGAGGGGCTGATTATTGGCCTAAGTTTCGAAAGATGAAGCTCAAAATAATCATAATTGTCCCAGCCGTAACCTCAATTCTGTCCCCTCATATACAGCATCTCACCTCCATCTTCGCCACATTAAAGATAATAAAAACAATCATCTGGAGCCCCCTTCATGAGCACAATTCCACCCAGTTCTGAAGCCATCTCCACCTGGGTCTCAGACCTACAAAAACAAGGCATAAAATACGTCCGCTTCGAACTTCCCGACCTCCACGGCGTCTCTCGCCTGAAAGTCATCCCCATTACCAAAGTCGCAGGCTACGCCCGCAAAGGTCTTAACTTCTACGGTGGCACCCTGGCCCTCGACACCGCCTCCTCTGTCGTATCTGGTTCCGGCTATCACGAAGAACGAAAATATTGTGATATGACATTGTTTCCTGACATCGAAAGCTGCACCCCAGTCCCTTGGGTAGACAATACCGTTAAGGTTGTATGCGATGCCTATTGGGGCAATGAAACCCCCCTCAGAGGAGCCCCCCGCTACGTCCTCCAGTCATTGTTAGATCTGGCTAAACAAATGGGCTTTGACGTCATGATGGGCCATGAGTTCGAGTTTTACCTGCTCGATGCCGAGACCCATAAACCCCTCTTCGACGGGCTGCATATCTTTAACCATATCCGTAATCAATACGTTCCCGAAATCAACCAGCTGCTCGATTACTTGCAAGCAGCCGGTATAGATGTGATTACCCATAACTGTGAGTACGCCCCCTCCCAATTTGAAATTAACTTTGGCCCCGGCATGGGCATCAAAGGCGCAGACAAAGCCTTTACGTTCAAAAATGCCGTCAAAGAGATCGCTCACCACCTGGGCTATCAGGCTAGCTTTATGTCCAAACCCTTTGCCGGTATGGCAGGCTGCTGCTGTCATTTCCACATCAGCCTGTGGAATAGCGACGGCACCAATGCCTTTCTCGATGACACCGATGCCGACGGCCTTTCCTCAGTGGCTAAATCCTTTACCCAGGGTATTCTCGCCCATGCCCCGGCTATGTTACCCCTGATTGGTCCCACCCCTAATTGTTACCGCAGGTTAAAACCCCACACCTTTGCACCGTCCAATATCAGTTGGGGCATCGAAGATCGTACAGCTATGGTGCGAGTCAAAGCCACCAAAGATGAACAAACCCATCTAGAAATGCGGGCTGCATCGGGGCTAAGTAATCCCTATTTAAGTGCAGCAGCTACCCTAGCAGCAGGGCTATTGGGCATCAAGGAGACTCTCTCTCTCCAACCCATGGTGGACGGCCCCAGTGAGGATGATCCGAGTCTTCAGCCTTTTCCTAAAACTCTGGACGCTGCTCTAGAAGCCCTGGCCGCCGATGGAGCCATGCAAGACCTGCTAGGAACAGAATTTTGCCAGTTATTCTCCACGGTAAAAGCATTTGAATTAGATAGATTCCATGATCATATTACCGATTGGGAAGTAGCAGAGTATTTGGAGGTTTATTAGGGTTGAGTGAACGCGATCTACCAATTAGACCCTGGAGGAAAACAGTGTATACAACAGTCAACGCGCCATTAAGCACTCAACAAATTGAACAATTTCACCGTGATGGCTTTCTCGTTGTTGAAAACCTGTTTACTCAAGGTATGGTAAATCGTCTGGTGGACCGATTTGATCCGCTGTTTGCAGGAGACTTTGAAACCGGGGTATATCCCGATGAGTGGCACTGGAACCCTTACTTAGGAAAACCAGGGGCAGCGGGGCAGATGACGGGGGTGTGGAAATGCGATCGCACCCTGCACTCAGCTATGATGTACGCAAAAATTGGCCAAATGGCCGCCACCCTCGAAGGCTGGAGCGGCGCAAAATTATTAGCCGATGGCATCTGGCAAAAGCCCGGTGGTGCTAAGGAAACCACCCTGCACCAGGACTCTATGTACATCAATTACCATACGCCCCCCGGTGTGATTACCTGTTGGATTGCCCTGAGTCATGCCGTTGCTGGAGCCAGCACCATTGAGTATGCCAGGGGGTCTCACCGTTGGTCACTGTCGGCAGCCGTACCCGAATTTCATAACCAGAATAAAAGCTATCGCTCAGAAATGGAGCAGGCGGCCCAAGCGGCAGGCATTGATAATCCTGAAGTAGTCCAACTCAATATCGCTCCAGGCAGCGGCGTTTTTCACCATGGTAATACCTGGCACGGGTCTGGCCAAAACACCATGGATGTCGTCCGTCGTAGTATGGTGATGGCCTATGTACCCGCAGATGCGCAGTTTAAACCCTTTGGTTCCTATGTTCCCGGTGGATATATCGCTGGTAAATATCGCCGCCATGGCGATAATACGATGGATGAAAGCTTTTTTCCCATTGTCTGGCGAGACGACGGTTATCGCACACCCTTTTTGGATAATTAGCCATGCAAGTTTCTTCTCCGCAGCTAACTCAATCGGCTTCTCCATTTCACATTACATCTACTCAGATAGAACTGTTTCACCAGCAGGGCTATCTCATTGTTAACAATCTATTCACTCAAGACCAGGTCAGTCAAATTGTTGAGCGGTTTGACCCCTTGTTTAAGACTCAGTTTGACACTGGCATTTATCCCGATGAATGGTATGGTCGTCCGGGGTTAAGTCAGCCCAATGCTACCCAGCAGATGACGGGACTATGGCGATGCGATCGCACCCTGGCCAGCTTTACCCTATCAGCCCAAATCGCCCAAATCAATGCGACCCTGATGGGTTGGAGTGCAGCCCGCTACGGTCTCGACACTTGTTGGATCAAGCCACCTAATGCGCCTGCAGTCTATTTCCATCGCAACAATACTTACACCTCGTGTATTGCCCCTCCCTCCACGGTTACCTGCTGGGTTGCGCTCAGCGATGTAGCGCTTAAAACGGGTTCCTTAGAAATTGTTCCCGGTTCCCATTTCTGGAATTGTACCGATAAGATCCGATTTCTCCATGCCCCCAAAGAAGATTATCGAACTCCTCTCTGGCAAGCGGCCAAAGAAGCAGGTGTGGAATCGCCCCAGATTGTTCCCATTGTTCTACCCCCTGGCAGTGCTGTCTTTCTCCATGGCAATCTCTGGCGTGGGTCTGGACACAACCCTAGCGAAACCAAGATACGACGCAGTATCGCCATTAGCTCTCTAGCAGGCCATGCAAAATTTCAATTACCCGGCATTGGTGATGGTTATATTTTTGAACGATATCGTCGTCAAGGAAGTTTAGATATTGACGAGAGTTACTATCCTATCTTGTGGTCTCAAAATGGCTATCGCACCCCATTTTTAGCCGACTATTGCGAAGATGCACTAATGGCCGATCAAGCTTAAGAATTAGGATAAAACATATGAAGAGTAAAGAGTAGAGGGATAAAGAGTCCTCCTTCACCCTTCACTCTTAACTCTTAACTCTTTACCCAGTTGCAGGCCCACCATCTAATGTAAAAAGCCCACCATGCAGTGTGTAAACGTATGACATCCAAAACCCTTCGTTTAGCCAGCTTTGATGTAGGCACTGACGATCTCCGTTGGTGGGCTCCCCAAATTTTAGACCGGTATGCCGATGGATTCTATGAAATGCATCAGCAGTTGTTTAACGATGTGTGTGAAAAGAGTCTGCCGGAAGACTTGGGGGGAGTCGCCCTAAATAGAGTCGACTTGATTAAATTTGAGCCGCGTAAGTTTCATTATCCTAGCGCAGAAGACTTGGCAAATCTGGATGGCATTGTGATATCAGGCTCTGCCAATGGTGCCTATGATCAAGACGATTGGGTTGTCCGTTTACGCCAGACAATCCAGGACTACCATCAGAAAAAAGTACGTTTATCAGGGTTTTCCTTTGCTCCACAAATTGTTGCCCAAGCGCTAGGGGGAAACGTTGAGAAAAATCCGACTGGCACCGAATTGTCTGTTGTCACTATTCAGTTAACCCAGGAAGCCCAACAATATTTTAGAACAGATCGCACATCCTACAAGATTCACGTTCACCATAATGATGGCATTACTCAACTGCCACCCCAAGCCGTATCGCTAGGGACTAGTGGAGTTACCGAATACTTAGGTTGGATGCTAGGTAACCATATTTTAGTGTTCTCAGGTCATCCTGAATATTCTCGCGATCCTTGGATTTTAGAACAAATGATGCATGTGGAAAGAAGAGACCATTTAGTGCCTGCTCAGTTGATTGACTACGGTTTGCGAGAGTTATGGAATCCGACAGACTACATCTGGCAAACCCAGCAACAGTTACGCTTTTTTCTAGATCAGTTTCAGATATAGCAAATGTATGTTCTAGGCAAGAATTCTAGATGTTAAGTAGGGTATAGAACATTTATAAGTACATATTATTTAATCTTCCTGTAGATTATCCGAAGGGGATGGGCGTTTGTATTTAATGCTACTTTCTGATTCTTTGCTTTTCCTTAACATCCTGATCATTCTGTCTTTCTGTGTCGGGAAACTGCTTTGTCAAAGTGGCTTTATTGTCATGGACAGGCAGTGCTTATCCTGCTCAAAGGTTGCTTAGCTAGCACAATGTTCTGATACTGTTACTTCTTCTCTGATAAATTTTTAACAGGTATTTCCCTGCATCGATTTGCCCCTTCTGGAGACTCCTATGAACCCGCGTTATAACCCTTTGATTACTGGTCGCGAAATGTCCATTCGTGGTCTTTCTCGGCGGCGATTTATTCGCTATGCGTCCTTGAGTGCTGGTGCGTTAGCGGCAACTAAGCTGGCCAGTTGCGCCTCGGGTCCAGAGACCGCCGAAACTGGCAGTACAGAGGTCGCTGCAGGGGCTGCTGAGGAGAGTGCTGGTGGTGGAAAAACCTTGAGGATTCTGTCCTGGGCTGGTTACGACGAGCCGGAGATCATTGGCCCCTTTGAAGAAAAAATGGGCGTAAAGGTGGAGTTTAAGACCTACGTGGGGGGCGAGCAAATGCTCCAGTTCTTTAGCCAGTCCCCACCGGGCACCTTTGACGGCATCATCTCCGATGGGGAATATGTGGTCAAACTGGTGGAAATCGGAGCAATTTCCAAATTAAATGCCGCTGACTTTGACACCCTGGCTGACTACAACTCGATCTATAAAGAGTTTCCCGGTTTCTACCAGGGAGATCAGTTAATGGCAGTGGGCACCCGCTTTGGTAACTACGGCATCGCCTTCAATACTAAGTTCATCAAACCCGAAGAGGTCACTAGCTGGGAAATACTGGCGCGAGAAGATCTCCAAGGCAAATTGGCTTTCTTTGATTGGTACCTGCCGAATATGGGGAATGCCAGTCTGGCCCTCTTTCCCGACAATCCCAATCCCTATGACCTGACCGATGCTCAACTGGTGCAGGTGAAAGACTGGATGGTGAAGCTGAAACCCAATGTGGCACTGATTACCCCCAACATTCAAGACATCACCAATGCCTTTATCAATGAGAGCGTTGTAGCGGGCCCGGTGGGTGACTGGCTAATTCAAAATGCGATCGCAGATGGTCAGTCCCAATTTGCCGCCGTTGTCCCCAAGGAAGGGGCCATCCGCTGGAGTGAAGGAGCCACAGTGGCCGCCGATAGTAAGAACCCTGATTTGGCGCTGGAGTGGGCTAAATACATGAGCAGCCCAGAGGTCCAAGCCCGT
>JAHQVZ010000319.1 GCA_019634055.1 Leptolyngbyaceae cyanobacterium MAG.088 | reverse complement strand
CGCATATGGGAGTGCCAAGCTGGTCTGCTCACCTATCAGCAATACTAATCTGCGTCATCATATGCACTCAAATCATTATATGCACCGTGCAAAATACGGATCGGGCCTACGATATTCTTCAATATGACTTTACAAAGTTTCAAAGGAGTCGCGGACAAAATGCGAATGAGTTACAAAGAATCGAGCCAGCGATACTGATAAGGCTCTGCCTCAGCTCCCCATACTTGTAGACCATTGCTATCAAATCCACGATCCCAGGTGTCCATGCCGTCTTGATGTAAAACAATGGTGTTGGTTAGGCGTACAGCTCCCCGTAGATTTACTGGACAGCCATCGTCTGGTGTACTGCCGACGTAACCAAGCGGCGACAGTCGCAGTCCGACAACACAGACCAAATCACCTAGTTCGTTGGCGTTGACGGCAGGGTTAGTTTGCTGACAAAGGCCTGTCCAGGCGTCTGGTGTAGAGGGTTTGAATGTGCGCGACTCTACCCGAGTGGTGTCTGCACTCAGGGTGATTTGAAGAAAGCGTTGGCGATAAGGACTTTCTATACGTTCTGTCAGAGCCTGCTCTTGGTAAAGGTAAATTGAGTCAGGATCGTCTGATGCTGTGATTTGAATTGGGCAGGTGGTCATCTGGACACCCACAAAGCGCGGGTTACGCTGGGCTTGTTCGGTGGTGTCCATGGTCCGGCTCAGATGTGCTGCCACTGCATCCACATGCTCTTGCGATAGGGGAGGCTGTAGTTGTGCATTTCCGACCTGGCTACCATTTAGCCAAAGACCCAGCACTATTGTGGGTAACGACCATAAACGAAACATGGGCTTGTCAGGGGCTTTTTGAATTAAACCATTGTCGGTTTTATCAGGGAGCAATCGTCGGATGCGTAAGCGTTTGTCACACTTAAGCGGATAAATGCATCAGAGGGTCTCGATAGCCAGTTCCATGAGGTTAATGTCGGCATGGCCTGGTCTGGGGCCAAGGTCTTGCCACCCATGGCGCTGATAAAACTTGATAGCTGTTTCGTTGGTGGGACTGACCGATAGCTGGGCTCGAATAACGCCAACTTCTTGAAATAGCTGCATGACATAGGTATGTAATTGGTCGCTAATACCTTTGCCGCGTCGGCTGGGGATTAAATAAAACAAATACACATAGCCTAGTTTTTCTTGGCCTCTGAGTTCCGTTTCAATTTGGCCAATAATTTCTTGGCCGTCAAAAACATGGACACAGCTTTCTGGACAGGCGTTAATGCGCTTATTAAGCCAGTTGAGATAGCCTTGGGCATGTTCACCGCTTTCTAGGGCAAACCGTTTGTCTCCATCTGCAAAACTGCAGGCAAATGCATCACGCCGAAAATGTACACACAGTTCGGCATGAGCTTCAAGGTCGATGGAGCGAAAAACGAGGTTCATCCAGTGACAAGGGCGCTAGGGATGAGAACAGGGACTAGGTAGAACGATAGTGGGTGTTGAATGGTTTGTTTGCTATCAAACCCCTGATCTATAGATTAGTGCCAGTACTATCACAGTTGCTATGGCTTCTACAGTCACTGTGGGGCAAATTTCTCACCATTAGCAAGGCATCTGATGTTGGGTAAGTCTATGATATCGGCTGGGATCATTACTTGGCATGGCCTGATTGATATTTGATGCTCTCGGCTTTAGATTGCCAGGCGGCTAAAACTTGCTGTCTAGAAGTTAATGTTTCGTTGCAGAACTGAAGGCGCGGGGGGGCGGGGTTAATGATCAGCCTCTAGACGAATGCCTGTGCCTGTACAGCTGGCGACCCAAAGCTTTAAGTCTGGGTCGGGTAAGTCTGTGCGGACCTGGTTCATAATTTGTTTGGCGGTTTCCAGGGTTGCGGCCAGGGTAAAGACTGTGGGGCCTGAGCCAGACATCATGGTGCCGAGACCGCCATGGCTGGCCATGCGATCGCGAAGCTGCTGCACGTTTTTATGGGCGGGTAAGACCACACGTTCTAAATCGTTATAGAGATGATGGCCAATGCCCTCGGTATCTTTATGGCTAATAGCGGTGACCATTGGACCTGCATGAACGCGCTGCTGGCGTTCTTCGAGGGTGGCGCTGTCGGCAATATCGGCATAGCGATCGCTAAAGTTAGCCCGATAGGTTTTGTAGGCCCAAGGTGTGGACACTGATACGCTTTCGTACTTGGCCAAAACCACGTATAGCCCGCTCAGGCTGGGAATTGGATCTAGCATTTCGCCACGACCGGTGGCGATGGCGGTGCCGCCACGAATACAGAAGGGAATATCTGAGCCGAGCTGGGCGGAGAGTTCTTCGAGTTCGATCTGAGTGAGGCCCAGTTTCCAGAGTAAATTGAGGCCTACCAGGGTGGCGGCGGCATTGCCTGACCCGCCTGCTAACCCTGCCCCTACGGGAATATTTTTTTCAATATTGATTTCGACGCCACGATTAGCGAGTTCTGGAAACTGGGTGATTAGTAAATTAACGGCTTTGAGCGCCAGGTTAGAGCTGTCGGTGGGCACCTGGGGATGGTCGCATTGCAGACGCTGGGTGGCCATGGGGAGGCTGGTCAGGGTGATGCGATCGCATAAATCTACACTCTGCATCACCATGGCCATCTCATGGAACCCATCGGGTCGGTGACCAATGATTTCTAGATATAGATTAATCTTGGCTGCCGACAGCAACGTATAACTTGTCATAAATTCCCAGGCTATGGACGTAATGATGCTTCATCAATATCGCATTCCTTTGCAGACTTTAATGACCCAATTTGATTACATAAACTGACCCAGTTTTCCACGCTAAGTTGTTCTGCACGGCTCTGCGGATCAATGGCCATAGTTTCCAAAAGATGGGTCAACTGGTCGCGTTCGACCAGGCTTTTGAGATTGTTGCGTAGCATCTTTCGTTTTTGGGCAAAGCCTTGCTTTACAAGGGTGTCTAGTAGTTTAGGATCGCTTGCCTGTTGGGGAAAAGGCCGAGGGCGCAACCGGATGACCGCAGAGTCAACTTTGGGCGCAGGCTTAAAGGCGTTGGCCGGAACCGGACAAATCAGCTCGCAGTCTGCCAAATATTGCACCCGTACTGATAAGCCATTAAATGCTTTTGTCCCTGGCTGTGCGTATAGCCGTTCAGCCACTTCTTTTTGCACCAGCAGCACGATCGATTCGTAGGGATCAGTATTGGGCTGGCGAATGCGACCCAGTAACTTTTCTAAAATCGGTCCAGTGATGTAATAAGGAATGTTGGCGACCACCTTATTAGGCCGTTGGAAACTGGGATAGTCGGCTAAAGCGACGGTTAGATCGACATCTAAGAAGTCTCCTGCAATTAAATGAAACCGTTCTGATGCCTGAAACTGCTGCTGTAGTTGCCTCACCAGGTCTCGATCAACTTCGACAGCAACAACAGATTGGGTAAACGGCACCAGACCTTTGGTCAACACCCCCTGACCCGGACCAATTTCTAAGATGCGGTCTGTTTTCGACAGCTCTGCTGCTGCTAAAATTTGGTTCAAAATCTGAGGATCGCGCAGCCAGTGTTGGCCAAACCGTTTTCGAGGACGGGGCATGGGTAGGTAAAAGGGAAAAGCGGGTGGGTTGGTATTTTATAGCAGTTTGGAGGGGATAGGGAGTTTGCGGCGCTAGTGGGCGTGGGGACATTGCATATAATGCCCCTACTGTGTGGAGTTGAGACGCGCTGGTAGGATTACACTAGATGGTAAGCATTTGGATAGGGCTATGGCTGAACCGCTCCAGGACTTAGGCAAAAAAGATGCGGCAGAGAAGGGGGGCAAGAAACCAACGACGCCTCTAAGCTGCTTTAGCGGTTCTTTTTTAGCGGGGACGTTAGGGATTCTTTGTTATCGGATGATGGTCGCCATTGCCACTACATTTGCGGCCAAACCTGTTGTTTCCGACAACCCTCTTGTGCTTAACATTTCGGTGGCAGTGCGTACCCTGGTGGTGGGTATTGTTGCCCTGGGTGCCGGTGTGTTTGGCCTCACTGCTGTGGGGCTGTTTTTGTTGGGCGTTCAACTCATTATTAAGAAGCTAACGGAGCAGGATGCCACTGTATAAGGGGGTTAAAGTCTCAAGGTAAGCTGTCGACTCAGGGCAAATCTTAACAATCTGCCTGGGTGAGCGGCTCCACTGAGTACAGGGGCTCGCAAGTATTTGTTGAGCAACAGACGCCCTATCCCTTTGACGCGTCCATAGGCACGTTCTTTTAAGCTATCTCCATAGGGTGGTTGAAAGGCCAGGGGGCCATATAGAACATCGGCGCGGTGCGTAGTGCTGAGATTATTTTGTCGATGTTCAGGGTTGGGAATGCCACCATGTTCTCCATAGTTGCGCCAGGGAACATAGTTGTGGAAGTTGCGATCGCGCAAGTAATATTCAATGCCTGAATCCCACGGGGTATAGGTTTCTGGCCCTGGGTTTGTCTGGACGCTTTCCGCTAACTCAATCAGTTGCCACGCACTTTGTTGGGTGACCACATAGGCCACCATGGCTGTGGAATAGCCTTCGGCGTACCCCTGATCGGTAATGTTATAAATTTGGGCAGCACAGGTATAAAGCCAGGCAATGCCCAGTTGTGGATCGGCTGGATCAAAGGGGGGCGGCAACTGAGCAAATGGGGCCACTGGCACAAAATCTGCTTCTACAATCAGCGTGGGTTTATCTGACAACAATGCTCGTTCCCATGCCTTGCGATGGTTAAGTAAACACAAATAGCTACGGGAATAGTGTGTATATTCTGAGCGATGAATTTGTCGCAGAACTTCAACCTGGCACCCAGCTATGCTCAAAAAAGAGGCAAGTTGTTCAGTATTCTCTTTATAAGAGAGAATAAATGTTTGGCCAATACAATCCACCAACGTTGGCATCATGACGATTGTTGTTTTAGAAGGACGTGCTTTTGGGTAGAAATATCAGTCTTGCTTGCACTGTCAAGGCGGCATACATCACCCGATTTCACCTAAATGCCAGCTCTAAGAGACTCCAGAAACATTATCAATGACCTTTTGCTAATTTAGCCTTTTAACTTGAGTAACGCTTTAGTCGTCGCCAATGCATATACAGCCCCACCGGCTGCCCCTAATAATGGCCCCCAGATCATCAGAAAATTATCAGCTTTAGTCACTGCGAATATGCCCCAGCCTAAAAGGCTAGCGCTTAACCAGCCCAAGGTTCTGCCCATGAGATTGGCGGTCCACCATTGAGCTATATTTTGAGCCTGAGCGGGGAAGCTAAAAATTTGGGCAATACCGACAATCATGCCAATGATGGCACCATACAGTGCCGTACTGATGAGTACAACGCTCATATTTTCCAGACTGGGGGCGTTGAATAATGGCAGCATTGCCAGGATCATGCTCAGCATTAAGAACCCAGCCCATGCCCCTACATAGCTGCCTACGATATTGGCCAGCACCCATTGCCAGAGCCTGAGTCGGGGCAGCTGACTTTGGAGCACTAATGCTTGCAAAGGGCCAACTGTTGCACCAACGATGAGGCCCGCTATGTAGAGGGTTGTAATAAAGCTGAGGGGAGTTGCGATCGCAAACCCCAATACGTTAGCGCCTAGCCACTGCCAGGCAAGTTTGCGCGTCGCTAATTTTAAGGTGTAGCTACTGGCCTTGCTTTGCTCAAGTCTGTTCACAGGGGAACGATCAGAGTTTTCATTAGCCATAGGCCCTATAGACAAGGGAACTGTTACCTATACATACAACAGCCCACGCTTTCCTTATAACCCTACGGTAATTCTACGGACGTTGGTTTCGCAATGTGGGGCAGACCCCAGCCTAATTTTTCACGTAATACCTTGAAGAACTCTGGATCCTTGAGACGGATAAACTTGGCAGGCAATTTAGCTTCCTGTAAGCAGACTCGATCGCCAGGAGCAACATAGCAACCGGCATTGCCATCGACCACCATGACTAATGGATCAGGGTTGGCTGAAGATACCGTGACTAATTCAGCACTCGGAAAAACTAAACCTCTAGCAGCCAACGAATGAGGACAAATGGGAATCAGCTGTAGAACAGGCACCCCAGGCGTAATCACAGGCCCCCCAGCCGATAGGGAATAGGCCGTGGAGCCGGTTGGTGTCGAAATGATAATGCCATCTGCAGCAATATCAACTGGCGCATGGCGGCCAATGGTGACTTCAAAATGGCACATACTGGTAAGGGGCTCACGATTGAGCACGATCTCGTTAAGACATAGGGCTTCCCAAACCGTTTCATTGTCACGCACCAACCGGACTGCCACCATGGTGCGATCTTCAACTTGATAGTTACCGGCCAATATCTGGTCTAGAACATGGGGCAGCTGATTAAGATAGGTCTCAGTTAAGAAACCCATATGACCTGTGTTGACTGCCAATAAAGGAATCCCCGCCGGAGCCACCTGACGAAAGGCTGATAATACGGTGCCATCTCCACCCAAGACGATGGCAAATTCCATCGACTGGTCAAATTCGTGGGGAACCAATGATTCGATGGGGACTAATGTGACCGGACTGTCTGCGTTGGCATAGCCCAGTAGCCCCCCTAACCCTGTTGCTGTCGCCACCTTACAACCTTTTGCCTCCAGCTTAAGCGTTAATTCCTGAGTGACTTGGCAGGCGACAGGTTTGACATCGTTGTATATGATGCCGACCTTTTTACCAAGCTTTTCAGGAAGGCTTTGTTGAGAGGGAACGTTTTTAGAAACCGAGGGCACGTCCAGCATTCGACCTAATTGATATCCTTTAGGCTACCGTCTTTAGCACTTTCTTGAACAGTCGAGACTCTGAGAAGATTTAATTTTTCTGCATCAGAGGGTAGCTCTCAAGCCAAGAGGTGGCTATCTTAACTCTAACGCCCTCTTCTGCATAATTGGCCTGTGACTGCTCAACGTTTACCCGAAACCACCGCCCATGTACGTATTACCTACCAATCCTGGCAGCAGGGCAAATTGGAAGGTGAAGTCATTGCCAATGAATTTGCTTGGCAATTTCAGTGGAAATTTCGGGGTGGTCATCTCAGGGTTGAACCCTCGTTAGGCCGTGCGTTGATTCAAGAGCCGCTGGGTCGTTTTTTAGAACGGTTTGACTATCAGCTAGAACCGGGTGGGGACTATTCATTTACCATTCGTGCTGAACTGTAGGTTATATAAGGCTTTTGGCGCTTGGGACTAGGGGCCAGCAACCGGAGGTATGACCGAACCTACATTCGTTCTACAATATTTTAATATTCCCTTGACCTACTGCTTTACCATGACGACTTTATTTTCACCGCCAACGGTGGTAACCACACTACGGCCAGACTACCGTTTATCTCTGTCAGTTTTGTTTATTGGTTTATGTGTCGGGGCGATTAAGGCGTTGGCAGGGGTAATCATTGTTCTACTGGGCCTGTTTCTTGTGGTGCAAACGACGGTGATTCGGTTGACATTTACAGAGACGGAATTGCAGGTGTGTCGAGGGACGACTGTTTTAAGACGGTTTCCCTATGCCGACTGGCAGGTTTGGACTATTTTTTGGTCGCCAGTACCGATTTTGTTCTATTTTCGCGAAGTCAAGAGCATTCACTTTTTGCCCATGCTGTTTAATCCGGCGGAGCTGATGACTCAGTTAAAACAGCACTGTAAAACAGTCAAGCTGGGCGTCTAGTGCGTTAGTGAAATGGCTATAAGTGAAGCGGAATGACAGCCATTTCGATAGTCTAGAACGAATACTCAAAATTTATGTTATGCCGCCTGAAGAGTTTTCTGAGCCATCTGACAAGTTGCCAAAAGATATGCCCTTGCCACCGTTGCGCTCAAGCCAGGAGGCTGAGGTAGCCCGGTTAGTGCAGGCTGGGCTGAAAGATTTAGAAACTCGTCGTCAGGAACTGTTGCGGGAAATTGAACAGTTAGAACGTCGTCGCGATCGCATTCAGGCAGAAATGCGAACTACCTTTGCTGGAGCCTCTCAGGATTTAGCTGTGCGTCTACAAGGCTTTAAAGATTATTTAGTGGGTAGCCTGCAAGATCTGGCCACATCTGCTGAGCAGTTAGATTTAGCTCCTCGTGCTGTTGAACCGCCCATCTCAAAAAGGCAGTCTGAAAGCCCACGCTCGGCTCCTGCTGATATGGCTAGAGACAGCACGACCGCTGGAAATATAACAACTACCGCGTTCTCAATTCAACGCTTTGAAGAACAGCGAGAGCGGGTGCGTAGTTTGATCGATCAGTACCGTACTCGACCCGATTATTATGGTCCCCCCTGGCAGCTGCGCCGGACATTTGAAATAGTCCATGCTGAGCGAGTTTCCAATTGGTTTTTTACCCAAGGCGGTCGGGGCGCGGTTAAGAGTCTAGGCAGCCGTTTGCAAAATGTCTTAGTTGCATCGGCGGCCATATCAGCACTTTATGCCATCTATGGTGACCGTCTATGCGCCATGGTGTTGGCGAATACTCCAGAACGCCTGGGCGAATGGCGACGTTGGTTGCAGGACTGTCTAGGGTTATCACGGACTGATTTTGGCTCTAATCGAGGCATGATGCTGTTTGAGGTGCCAGAATCGATGGTTCAGCGGGCTGAGCGGTTGGTCGATAATGGTTATCTACCGATGTTGATTATTGATGAATCCGAGGATAAATTGCCGTTGGCAGCGTTGCAGTTTCCGCTGTGGCTTGTGTTTGCTCCAGATCCGGCGAATCCAACGCAGGATGACTATTATTAGTTGAATAGTTTTCCAAACGCTCATAAACCCCTAAACTAAAATCGGGCCTGGTTATTAAGGATTGTGTCACTCATGATTTGGTTGATTGCAGGTGTGGTGCTGGTACTGGCCTATTTATTGGGGTCGCTGCCGACGGGGTATGCGATCGCACAGCTAGTCCAAGGAATTGATATTCGTGAGCATGGGTCGGGCAACACAGGGGCTACCAATGTGTTCCGAGTGGTGGGTAAACAAGCTGGTTTTACCGTACTTTTGATTGATTTACTCAAGGGATTATTGGCCGTTTTAATTGCCCGCTTGGTCATGGGGCAGTGGAATGACAGCCTGGTTTTGTCAACATGGGTGCAAACATTGGCAGGGCTGTTAGCTATTTTGGGCCACAGCCGCTCAGTGTGGTTGAACTTTACCGGTGGTAAATCAGCGGCGACTGGACTGGGGGTAATCTTAGCCCTGGCCTGGCCAGTGGGTTTAGGAACGGCTGTTGTATTTGGTCTGGTATTTGCCGTGTCGCGCACGGTATCTCTAGGATCTATTGCTGCGGCAACAGCTGCTCCAGCACTGATGATTTTTACTGGAAAGCCATTACCCTTTATTCTGCTAGTGCTTTTAGGTGGCATTTACGTGATCATTCGCCACCGTAGCAATATCTCTAGATTGCTAGCAGGAACTGAACCGAAGCTAGGCAGTAATGCTTAGGGGGGTGATTGTAGGAGCGTTGTACACAACCAATGCTCCTACTACTGGTTACCCAATTCTCTTGAACGGCTACTGGCGGCTCTTACGGCTTCAATCAGAGACGATCGCAAGCCTAACTCTTCTAAGCAAGCAATGCCAGAAATAGTAGTCCCCCCCGGACTGGTAACTCGATCTTTCAATACCGCTGGGTGCATGCCTGTTCTTTTCAGGAGTTGAGCCGTTCCGAGTACAGTTTGTAAGGCCAGCTTATTGGCGGTTGCTCGCGATAAGCCAGAGGCCACCCCCCCATCGGCCAAAGATTCAATCACAATGGCAACATAGGCAGGCCCAGACCCAGATAAGCCAGTTACCCCATCTAGTAAAGGTTCGGCTACCTGGACAACTTCGCCAACGGCGCTAAAAAGTTGTTTCGCCAGGTTGATATGTTCATCAATGGCACGACTGCCAATGGCAATGGCCGTCATCCCACAGCCGACAGTTGCTGGCGTATTGGGCATAGCTCGAATGACTGGCCAACCGGGAACAGCCTGCTCAATTTTGTTTAGAGCGACTCCTGCCAAAATTGAAATTACCAGGGGAGGATCACTCACTGCGACCCCTGCAAAATCTTTGGCAACACTGTCAAAAACCTGTGGCTTAATAGCTAGAACAATGACGTCACTTTGCTCAATGACCTCACGATTACTATGGGTGGTCCGAATGTCATATTGTTCGGTGAGTAACTGTCTGCGCTCGTGGGATAAATCAGATACCAAGATAGAATCCGGCATATACATCCTGTTAGAGAGCAGGCAGGACAGCAGGGCTTCGCCCATTACACCACCACCAATAATGCCGAGTTTACCAGGCAAAGATCTAAGGCCTCCGAATGCACATATAGCACCCTAAGAATACCTTGAAATGGGTTGATAACTTGAGGACTCTCAACAGCAACTAGGGCGATGCTTAGCCAGTGAAGGGATACTAAGCACCGCCCTAAGCTGCAATTGAGAACACCTGACTAGGCCATGCGTGCCACTTGTTCGGTAGCCCAAGCTGGTGTGGGGGCCGCAGAAGGCATGGCGGGCTCTTCGTCCATGGGTAGACTGTCGTCGCTATCCACGGGCATGCTGACCTGTACACAGTTGGGAGTGAACAGGAAGATACTTTCGCCAATGCGCTCTTGGTGACCATCCATGGCGTAGGTGCCACCGGCAACAAAGTCAACAGCGCGCTGAGCCTGATCGGGATCCATGATGGTCAGGTTCAATACAACTGACTTACGCTCACGTAGGGCTTGAATGGCTTGGGGCATTTCTTCAAAGGAGCGGGGCTCCATCACAATTACCTCAGACACTCCATTAATTGCTCCGGGCATACCAATCACATTACTTACACTACTCATTGAATTATTCATGGAAACCATACCAGAATCGGTTGACATTACGCGGTCACGGATGCGGCGACGGGGGGCGCGAGTCTCAGCGGGTGCAGCAGCAGCTGTTGTTACCCCTGTTACGGGTTGAGGCTGGGGTTGAGGCTGAGGGGTGTGATTCTCTTGTTCATAGAGGTTTTGATATTCCTCGCCATCCATTTCGTCATATTCATACTCATAGTCGGCCGGGTCATTGAGGCCAACAAAGTCACGTAATTTAGTAAAAATGGTGCTCACGGCTGAAACTCCGTCATGGCTAGTACTAACTTGGTTAGGAAATCTACCAAACCCTGTTTTTAAAGGGGATTGAGAGATTGTTTGAAACTAAAGTGGACTATTGATGGTTTTGAAATATCAGTACATCACTGAAGAATTACTGATAGCTCTAACCCCATTACCTAAGACCAGGAATACTTTAGATTCCTTATGTCCAGACTGCAATGGAAGGGCAAACGTCATAAAGTATGAGTCCGTTTGTAATGGTTTATCAACCTAGAGAATTAAACCTCTTTAGTCGACATTTGAAAATACCCTTGCACAAGCATTCGAGCATAACTTTGAGCCACAGTATACACGAATCGATCAAAAAAAATCACGAATTTCAAAAATAGGTCTAAATATCTTGATCTTTTTTAGCAAAGAATTGATTTAAAACGGCAAAAACCCTCAGTTGCGGGAGCCGAACAAAGTAGTTCCTAATCGAATGATATTTGCTCCAGCTGCGATCGCAAGCGGAAAGTCTTGGGACATTCCCATGGAAAAGTGACGAATTGGTAAGGGCGTTTCCTGATGATTTGCCATCGATTGTCCCAGGGCATAAGCTCGTTCAAAAAATGACTGGGTTTCAGTCATTAATAGACCATAGGGTGGAATCGCCATGATCCCCTCTAATTTGAGATGGGATAACTGAGCTAAATCAGGCAATACTTGCTTCAAATCAGACTCAGTCCAACCATGCTTATTGGGGTCACTCAATAGTTTTACCTGCAGACAACAGATCGGTGAACGGCCTAGTTCAGCTGCAATTTGATCTAGCCGTCGGGCGAGTTTCAAACTATCTACAGAGTGAATCCAATCAAAATGTTGCAACGCCTTACGGGCCTTATTGCTTTGAAGGTGACCAATAAAGTGCCATGTAATATCTGGGAGATCTTTGAGTTCGGCTTGCTTGGCAATGGCTTCTTGGATCTTATTTTCACCAAAGTCCCTTAGTCCTGCTGCGTAGGCTGCGCGAATGACATCGCTAGGAAATGTCTTGCTAACAGCCACAAGACGCACGTGGTCCGGCAGCTGTAATTGCTCTAAACGCTGGGCAATTTGCTGGCTGCGGGGCAGGGGTTGAGAAAAATCTTGGGACGTTCCCGAAACGTCTATCATTGAAACGTTCGCTTGTATACCTTATTTAACTGCTCAAACTCGCTATATTGGCTTGTCTGGCGTAGCAGTCGCAGACGTGTCTCCATCATCATCCGAGCCTCGGTTCGACCAATGGGGTCAAACAGTAAACCCGCTGCACGATCAACTTTTGCTAGGAAGAATAACCTTTGGGCATAGAGAGTGGTAAATAGCTCTTTATCGCTATCCACCAGGCAAATCCGAAACAACAGCCCAAAGTCCGGGTGATTGAGGTAAGTTTCAGTGCTCATTCAAGGTGTGCGATAAATTATGAGAACAACAGGACAGGTGATACAGGTCTTATTAAAGGCTATTTGAGACAGTCAGTTATCTATGATCAGTTTATGATCAGTTAAGTCTGATGGCTGGAGCATAAACCGTGTCTCGCAAGATGTCAAAACCGAGGCATTAAATCCTGGCGTTAACCTTAGTCAAACCTGCAAATATATTGGGCTGGAGCTCCAATTATTCCCACAGGGGCAGCCTATAGATTCAACTGAGGACGCTTTGGACATGGACAAGACTTTATCAAACCCGTGATCTTAACTGTATTGATAGAGTTTACAGCGTTTCTTGTTTAGAGTGAAATGCCCAGGGCTAACAGCTGTGCTTTTGCTTTTTGCAATGATTCCAGCCATTCTTGGTGGGGCTTACTGTCGGCGACAATGCCTGCACCCACCTGTCCCCAAACAATTTGAGTGTTTGATTGGGTCGGCGTTAATAGCAATGTACGGATCAATATGTTGAGGTCTAATTGCCCGCGTCGATCTAAATATCCACAGGAACCGTAAAACAAACTGCGGCGCACAGGTTCTAAGGTTTCAATGATTTCCATGCAACGCACTTTAGGGCAACCCGTAATGGTTCCTCCAGGAAACGTGGCTCGAATTAGATCAATCGCGTTAAGAGTCAGTCGTAAGGTGCCGATGACATTACTAACCAGGTGCATGACATGGCTGTAGCGCTCGACCACCATCAGTTCATTTACCTGCACTGAGCCCCAGTTACAAACTCGTCCTAGATCATTGCGTTCTAAATCGACAAGCATAATATGTTCTGCCCGTTCTTTTGGATTGGTGAGCAAAGTTTGGGCGAACTCTCGATCGGCTTCTAAGGTCTTGCCACGGGGACGAGTTCCGGCAATGGGACGGGTTTGAGCCGTTTGATTGTGCAGATGTACGAGCCGCTCAGGTGAACAACTGATGACATGCCCCCAAGGAGTGCGCCAGTAGCTGGCAAATGGAGAGGGGTTAATGTGGTGGAGCTGACGGTATAAGTCCCAGGGAGAACTGTTTGTCTCGGTTTGAAACCGCAGGGAAAGATTTACCTGAAAGACATCCCCTGCCCGAATGTGGTTCTTGGCTGTTTGTACAGCTTGCT
>JAHQVZ010000318.1 GCA_019634055.1 Leptolyngbyaceae cyanobacterium MAG.088 | reverse complement strand
CCTTCGGCAAACTGAATGGATGCCTGGTCCCCAATGGCATCGTTCATGCCGATTACATGGTCCACATGCTCCACAATCGCATCGGCCTGGGCCACTGAATGGCAGGCATTGAGCAACACACATTCCACCCCGCCGCATAGGCGAAATAGACGGGTCAGTGTCGCGGTGCTAATCAGCTTGGTATGGCCGTTTTTATCTTCAAAGGCCAGCCCCCGTGCGCCGCTGCCATGGCCTGAAAAGTGAACGATCTGGGGCTTGTGGTGCAGCAAATGGCGGTGCAGGTCATTGGTACGTACGGCCTGCTCATCGACGATCTCGAACTGTGCCCGCTCATCCGATAGCTTCAGGGCTTCTTTGATCTGACGAATTTCCTCATCCAGGCGCAGCTTGCTCGTATCCTTCGGATTGACCGCCAAGATTAAAATTTTTCGGGTACCCATGGCCGCCATGCTGCAGTTGATATGTACATACTACACAGACCATTTAACGAATATCGAGTTGTATCAATAAATCCTTATTTTTTATTGCCTGAGCGATCATTGGCTTGATCCGCCCATAATGGAACTAATGAGGCATATCTGATCCCTTAACCCTTTTCCCTTTACCCTTTACCCCATGCTCGAACTCCACTGCCACACTACATTTTCCGACGGTACCCTAACCCCGACACAACTAGTTGAGCGAGCGGCAGCCAAAGGCGTAAAAGCATTAGCCATTACCGATCACGATACGATTTCTGGCTGGGATGAAGCCCGCCGTGCCGCCCAGCCCCATGGGTTAGAAATTGTCCCTGGTATTGAACTAAGTACGACGTATAACGATCGTTCTATGCACATTCTGGGCTTTTACCCAGATCCACAAAAAATTGAGGACCCTTTAAACGAACGCATTCAGGGACGTCATCGCCGGGCGCAGAAAATGGCAGAAAAGCTAATGGAACTGGGTTTCCCCATTGAACTGCCCCCCATGCCTGGCAATATGGCCCCTGGCCGCCCGCACATTGCCAATGCACTGCTAGCAGCGGGCCATGTCACCTCTCAACAGGATGCATTCCAGCGGTTTATCGGCGACCATGGTCCAGCCTATGTACCCTATGAGAAATTTACGGCTGAAGAAGGAATAAGGCTATTGCAAGACTGTGGGGCTGTTCCCGTTTGGGCCCATCCCTACCTATTTCGCGGTGGCATTGTAGAAGATGTTTTACCTGAACTCGTCAAGGCTGGCCTCATGGGTGTGGAAGTCTATCATCCGCAGCACAGTATTAGCGAAGAGCGAGTGTTAGAAGATTTCTGTGAACAGTATGGCTTACTGATGACGGGGGGCAGTGACTATCATGGCCCTCAACCTAAGCCTAAGCCCGGTGCTGTAGACCTGAATAGTCTCAATATTTCCTTAGATCTTTTAGATGGGGTGAAGCAGGCAGCAACAGATTTAAGAGATTAAGGGGAAGGGGGAAGATGCCTGATGGCATTGGGAAAGGGGTAAGGGATACGTTTTCCCTTTTCCCATTCCCCTTTCTCTTACTAAACTGCCGCTGATTCTTGTTTTGCCATGCGTGGATTCCAACGAGAACGTGTTTCCTCGATGTGCATGTTCTCGCTATTCTTTTTCAAATGGCGGGGGCTGCTTTCAAAGGCAATGGAAGAGGGTAGGGCGTCTTCGCCATACTCAACCTGGATAAAGGTATTCACCTCTTGATAGGAGGGAGAAAAGCCGTCATCTGCCCCCACAGATGTTATAGATAGACTGGTTCTTAGGGCTGTGGAGAACATGCCGGTGCCGTCATCAAAGAAACGTTCGGTGGTTTCTCCGTATTGCGCATAGGGATAAAATGCAATATCTGTGGGTGTTTGGGCGGCGACCCAGGAAACGTAGGCCCAGTATTCGCTAAAGGTGCCAAAATCATTGGCAGATCGCATCATTAAGAGCAACCAATGGTCGGTTGACTCGTAATAGTGATTGATCTGTTTGGCAAACGACGTCAGATGCGCTTGCTTAAACCACATGTGATGGGGAATAAAAGTACCGGTCTCATCGGTTAACGGTGTGATGCCTAAAACAGACTGAATCCAGGTGTCCCATTTGCCAACAATGGCTGGGTTGCCGTAGGCATTGTGCTGCAGCAGGGCAAAAACATGTTCCAGATTGTCGCCTTCCTCTCGCAAGGCTGGCCAGGTTGCGGCTGGGAGTAAATCGCTATCCCACACGAGATACCATTCACTCAGGTCAGGGATGCCTTCAAATGCGCCAAGTTTTAAGAGCTGCTGGTAGAACCAACCAGGATTGTAGAGAGATTTACCCAGGTTCAGTTCTGCACAAATGGCTGTTTTAGTGAGACCAATGGTTTGAAAAAATATTTCTTCGTTATGGATGTGTAGCGGTGCGGTTTGCCATGGCTGAGAGATTTCCTTTAAGACCTCTGCTTGATCAGGCAGGGTGATGATGTGAATGGCGCGGGGCTGATAGTGAAGCGTTAAGCCTTCTAGCACAGCGCGTGTGTTCCAGCGAGCACAAAATAACGGAATAACAATATCAAATGGTGCGTGGGCCATAGGTTTCTCAAGCGTTGGTGTGAGGATAGGGATAATAATAATTTCTAGACGGGCGTTGGCGTAGGGTCATTGCATGCAATGACCCTACGGTGTGTTGCCTATACAGGTGATAGGACCTCAGGTGTTTCTGTTGAATGAGTCTTGACGGTTTCCATCAGGCTATGGCCGACTGTGGAGGGATCTTCAAGCCCCACGTCGCTGCACAGAGGATCAACGCCGAGACCTTGGCGGGGATACTCATTACAGATTTGACGGTAGGCGCTAACGGCTTCGTAAAGTTCTTCTTGAGCCATGGAGTTGAGATAGCCGCACTTACCAATTTCACCCTTGGGTAAGGGGGCGGCCAGGTTGCCACCACGCTTCTCTACAATTTTTACCTGGGAGGCCCACAGCGTCTCTTTGTTCTGTAGTACGTCATTCCAGAGGCTAAGGCCAAAGGAACTAATGAGACGTAGGATGCGATGGCATTCGTCGGCGGTGATCCAATTATCGCGATAGCTCAGGTAGGCACCAAAGCCCATCCCGATGGCGACGGCATGACCGTGTAATAGACCGGCTTCAATTTCAAAGCCAGGAGACCAGGTGTGGCCATAGGCATGGGGGCGACATTGGTGGGTTTCATAGAGGTTGTCGTATTCGGCTTCGACATAGCTTCTAAGGGCAGCGCCCAGAATCTTCTGCGACAACACACTGATTCTATCTCCTGGTTCGCAGTCCAGGGTGCCAAAGCGGGTTTCAATCAGGTCTGGACCTGCCTGTTCTAGATATTCAAACAGTTCCAGATTTTTGACGGTGGCCATTTTGATGATCTCGGCAATACCGTGGCGTAGCCATCCTTCTCGCAGGGTCTTAAAGAATGATCGATCGGTTAGGGAGAGAATAGGTGCATGGTAGGCACCAAAGAGATTTTTATAGCCAAATCCATCGCAACAGGTACGAGGAGACGGACCGGCGTCAATGCCTGCCACAATTGAGGTGGAGAGCATCACGTAGGGCGTGTTGCGGTGGTAAAGGGCACAGGCTAAACCACCGGTGTCTGTAAGGACGCCGCCGCCAATGATTAATACTGGTTCGTTGCGACAAACGCCAATCATTTTGAAATCGCCCAGCATCCGTTCTACTGTGTGAATGCCTTTATCCACTTCCATGGCTCGGTAAACGAGTTTTTCTAAATGAATGCCATGGTGCTTGAAATAGGTTTCAATTTGATCGCCGTAATAATTTTCGACATTTTGATCAACCATGCAAACACATCGCCCATGGGCAATATACGTATCGCGTAAGACTGTTTCTTCGGGGTCTAAACAGTTTTCGACAACGCGAATTGAGGTAAATGTCCGTGAGGTCATTACAGCTTCGATAATCTGATCGTCATCGGTGCTGACGACACTGGCCTGGCTTTCCCGATAGCTGGATGTGGGATACACCGCATGGGGATTTTCATCGACTAAATGAGTGGCTAAGTTCTGATAAAAACCACTGTCGGCACTACGTAGCAGACGTTCTAGAAGCTTGCCAGCCCTAAAGTTGGACCCATGGATACGGTTAGCGAATTTGTTCCAGTCTTCCCCAACTGTTTGGTCAAAGGCAGAAATTACTTCGGCTAACAGCCCAAAAAATCGCCCGATGGAGAAGTTGAGACAACTGCGTAGACTGCGACAGGCAGATAGACCTGCGATCGCACCTGCTACCTCAAACTCTTTTCCCAGTTCTTCAGAGAAAGCGGGACTGTGGACCAATGCAAGAATTAAACTTCTAAAAGACTTACTACAACACATCACTTCGATCGCATCGTCTAATTTTTGAGATACCAAAGAAGTACTGTCGTAGGCCGAAATAAACGCTTGAACAGCCAGGGTGGTTTTTGCCATTATTGTTGTTCCGAGAAAATAGCAAATGGATATAACAAACTTTACAATATCAGACAAAATCAAGAAAAATGTAGCAAAAACACCCAAGTACAAAAGATTTTGAACTAGTTGCAGATAAGTAACTTAGGCTACACCCAATAAGATGATTTTCAAGTTATTAAGTCAATAATAACAATTTTTTATTTCTTTGTAGAATAAATGAAATGTAAAAGGCTTAACTTGTTCTGAGATCTCTGTTTAGAATATAACCACATCGTTGTGTAGTTAGTCTGTGAGCTAGGAGACTTTTTTGAAGTTGTTTAGTCGTAAATTTGTGTGGCCCTATACTGTTTTGTTTCCATTTTTGTTTAGTGCATGGGTAAAGGTCGTCAGATCGCTTTATGCTAATACTTACCTCTTTTGTCATGAATTGATGCTCTGTTAGGGCTCTACCGTAGGCAGAGTAGTTTTATATAACTGGAGATGAGAGGTTGACCTTGGGATGTGGTTGTGCGAGGAGCCGTCATGATGATGAAAGCCTTTGGAGCTAGTCAATTCTTGCCTGCTGGGCATCCTGACTGTTTTGCAGAATGTTATCTGACAGTGCCAGAACCGGGCGATCGAGATTTACAGGTTCATGTGCGGGCAGTGTCTGTAAATCCGGTTGATTGTAAGGTGCGTGCTTCTATCCAAGGACGATTGATGATGCCAAAAATCCTGGGTTGGGATGTGGCAGGTGTTGTGAGCGCTGTCGGTACGCAAGTAACGTTATTTCAGCCTGGTGATGAGATTTACTATGCAGGTAGTATTGCCAGACCTGGGGGTAATAGTGAGTATCATGTGGTGGATGAACGTATTGTTGGTCATAAACCAAAACGTTTGTCGTTTGAAGAGTCGGCAGCGTTGCCATTAACTACGATTACCGCTTGGGAATCTCTTTTTGAGCGTTTGCATATCTCTCCTGAGCCGCGTAGTAATCGGGCCACGCTATTAATTATTGGGGGTGCCGGTGGTGTTGGGTCAATGGCTATGCAATTGGCAAACTATGCTGGTGTGCGAGTGATTGCAACAGCCTCTAGAGAGGTTTCAAGGAAGTGGTGTCTGCAGTTGGGGGCGGCCCACTGTATCAACCATCGTAACGATTTGAAGGCTGAGTTAGACGCGTTAGGGATAAAGGCTGTTGATTATATTCTCTGTTTGAATGACACCAATTATTATTGGCAAGCGATGGCGGATGTGATTAAGCCCCAGGGGAGTATTTGCGCAGTTGTGTCGACGAAAGAGGCCCCTGATCTTAACGTGTTGAAAAATAAGAGTGTGACCTTTGCCTGGGAGTTTATGTTTACCAAGGCATTGCATGGGACGGCTGACATGATTTCTCAGCACCGATTACTCAATCGCGTGGCAGAACTCGTCGATCAAGGTCTGATTAAAAGTACGATGACTGAACACCTTGGCCCTTTGAGTGCTGCTAATTTAGCGAAGGCCCATGGGCGTCTCGAATCTGGCAAAATGGTGGGTAAGTTGGTGTTGTCGGGAGTTGGTACCTAGTTGCCGTTATATAAGGGCTGTCCTTAGAAAGGCTGTATTTAGAAGGGCTGTACTTGCACGCTAGCTGGCAAGAAAGAGTCCACTCTCGGTGCAGATGCCGTCTAATGGACGGTCCCAGCTGTTTCTAGGAACCTTAGGGAGGCGAGCGCACTCAAACACAATGCCGATGGTGGGTTTATTTTTCCATTCAGGTTTACTCAGCATGCGGTCATAGAATCCACCACCGTAGCCTAAACGATAGCCTTTGATATCACAGGCGACGGCTGGCACCAGAATTAAATCGACGCGATATGGCTCGATGATGGGTGAGGTGGGGTCTGGTTCGGTGATGCCATAGGTGCCGGTGCGCAAGGGCCAGCTACAGGTGGGAAACCATCGATGCCAAATGAGGTCTTTTTCTTGACAGCGCGGTAGGCCCCAGGAGCGTTGTTGAGCAAGCAGGCTGCCGAGGTCGGGCTCATGGCGAAAGCTACAGTAGGCCAAGATGGTGCGTGCCGTTTGTAAGGTGGACCATTGGGCCAGGTGGGTGCAGATGCGATCGCTTTTTTGTCGCCAAACCTGAGGGGGCATGGCCTGACGGGCCTTCAGTAACGACCGGCGCATGGTGGCCTTTTCGTCTTGAATTTTGGCAATGGAAGCTGGCTTATAGGTCTCTGTCGTCATTGCGTTTAACCGATGAGGTGAGGCTATGGTACATCAAGAGGCGTGAGTGGTGAATGGAGATAGGGCGTGGGGCAAGCTGACCTAAAATTCGTCTTTTCGCGATAGCGTTAGAAGAGTATTCATACTCAGGGAGCTTTTACTATCACCACGGTTTCACCCATTCAACGTTTATCTCAGGATGTGATCAGTTTGATTGCGGCTGGAGAAGTGATTGACTCTCTGGCGGCGGTGGTGCGGGAGCTGTCGGAGAATGCGCTGGATGCTGGGGCGACGAGGATTACGATTCATTTGTGGCCAGACCTTTGGCGGGTGCGAGTCACTGATAATGGCATTGGCATGAACCATGCTGATTTAGAACAGGCGGCAACGGCCCATAGTACTAGTAAAATTCGCACCTGTGATGATCTCAGTCAAATTCACAGTCTGGGGTTTCGCGGTGAGGCATTGCACAGTTTAGCGCAGCTGTCTGAATTAGAGATTCGTAGCCGGGTAGCCGAGGATGTGGGCTGGCGTGTGAACTATGGCCCTGAAGGCATAATTTTAGATATAGAAGAAGTTGCGATCGCGCCCGGCACGGTTATTACGGCAGATAATCTGTTTGCGCGATTGCCCAATCGTCGGCAGGTGTTACCCTCCGTTCCACAACAACTGCGTCAGGTGCAACAAACGGTGCAGCAGTTAGCTCTCTGTCACCCTCAAGTCACCTGGCAGGTGGGGCATACTGACCGAGATTGGTTTACCCTGTGGCCTGGTTCTACGGCGAAAACTGTGTTGCCGCAGATGTTGCGTGATGTGGCTGTGCATGATTTAGAACAGGTAAGTCTGGGGGCTGATGACCTCGGCTGTGACCAGGGACAGTTAGATTTACTCGTCGGTCTGCCCGATCGTTGTCATCGTCGTCGACCTGACTGGGTGCGGGTGGCGATTAATGGTCGTACTGTGACTGCCCCTGTGTTAGTGCAGTCGTTAATTTATAACTTTCGACGCACATTACCGCGCGATCGCTATCCGGTGTGTTTTTTGCATTTACGAGTACCGGCAGAACAGATTGATTGGAATCGGAATCCGGCCAAGTCAGAGATTTATTTGCAAGATACGGACGGGTGGTGCGATCGTATTTCTATGGCTGTTGAAACGGCATTGCGGTTGTCGAATGTGGTCGACAATGCCCAAACCCAGCGCACTAAACAATTGTTTAAGGCTGCAGAGGCGACGGGGGGCTATGGCACCCCTAACAATGATTTGCCCAGTCAGCTGAAAGCCGTTGCCCAGGTGCAAGCTACCTATATTGTGGCCGAACATAGTGGCGGCCTATGTTTGGTAGAGCAACACATTGCCCATGAGCGAGTGATTTATGAACAGATTAAGGCTCACTGGCAAACGGTCTCTATAGAGCCTGCCATTATTTTGAGTCAGCTCAGTGCTCGGCAGGTAGAACAATTAAAGCGACTGAGTTTAGAGGTGGATTTATTTGGTGAGAATCTTTGGGCAGTGCGGTCGGTGCCTGTTCCCCTGGCGGAGCGAGAGGATTGTGCAGATGCATTGCTGGAGATGAGCTTAGGCGGTGATGTGGATGAAGCGATGGTGGCAACAGCCTGTCGTACGGCGATTCGTAATGGGACGCCGTTATCGTTAGATGCGATGCAAACATTGTTAAACGATTGGCAGCGGACGAAGAATCCGAGGACGTGTCCCCATGGGCGGCCGATATGTTTGACGTTAGAGGAGTCGAGTTTGTCGAGGTATTTTCGGCGGCATTGGGTGATTGGCAAGAGTCATGGGTTAAGACCGTAGGGGATGGTCTGCGGCGCTCCGCCCTAGCCATGGGGAAACCCAATACGCCTAAATGGGGTAACTTAACTATTTCCGGAAAGGGAACTCGGAGGGACCCCAAGTAACCGATTTTGCTCCCTTTTCAACCCCTGCGCAACCAAATAATCCCAAACCTTTGCAAATAATTCAGAATCATTCGAATCAAACCACTCAACTCCATTAACCTTCCTAAACCAAGTTCGTTGCCGCTTCGCAAACTGTTGAGTATGACGAATAATTAAGATAATCGCTTCATCTAACGTAATCTCACCATTTAGATGACGCTTAATTTCCGCATATCCCAACGTATCTAATAACGGCAAATCCATACCGTAACGATTGATCAAATATTCCACCTCAACCACAAAGCCAGCGTCTATCATATGCCGGGTGCGTTTAGTAATCCGCTGACGGAGGTGCTCACCACAGTCTAATCCTATATATATCAATGGATAGGTCGGTGGATTTTCACCCTGTTGGGCTGAAATACTGCGTCCAGTCGCATAGTAAACCTCTAGCGCTCGTAGGGTGCGCACCGCATCATTAGGGTGAATTCGTTGGGCGGCTGCTGGGTCAACCTGTTGCAAAAATGCATAACATTGAGGCTGTCCCAGGTTAGTTAACTGCTGACGCAAGGTAGGCTGGGGGGCCACACGCGGAATGATTAACCCTTTTGCGATCGCATTTACATACAGTCCCGTTCCACCTACCAATAGGGGTACCTGTATCTGCCCTACGTGAATCTGCTGAATTAATGCTTGAGCCTTGGCTTGATAATCAGCAACTGTTAAAGTTTCAGTCGGCTTACATATATCAACTAAATAATGCGGTACCCGCTGCTGTTCTGCTAAAGACGGTTTTGCAGTCCCAATATCAAACTCACGATATATTTGCCGTGAATCAGCTCCCAAAATTACCCCGTTTAAGCGCTCAGCTAGCTGTAAAGCTAGACCAGACTTACCCGCAGCCGTTGGACCAACGACTATAATGAGAAATGGTACATAAGAACTATTTTTAGCCAACGAATTAGTCAACAAAACTTGCCCGTTTATTTTACGTGTAAATTTTTTTGATCCATCCCTAATAAATATGCGTTCTAAAACCCATTCAGAATCGCTTTTAACATGGTTGTGCTAGAATTCGGGGGCACAATTTCATTTCTAACGCTACTGCGGCTTTACGACCGTCTTAGGAGATAGGAAAGTATGACAACCGACTATGGTGCTGATCAGATTCAGGTGCTAGAAGGCCTGGAGCCTGTACGCAAGCGACCGGGTATGTACATTGGTAGTACCGGGCCGCGTGGTTTGCATCACCTAGTTTACGAGGTTGTTGACAACTCCGTAGACGAAGCGCTGGCTGGCTATTGTAAAACCATTACCATCGATCTTAATGCCGATGGTTCTGTGACTGTGACGGACGACGGACGTGGTATTCCCACCGATGTCCATTCCCGTACCGGTAAGTCTGCCCTCGAAACTGTAATGACAGTGCTCCACGCTGGGGGTAAGTTTGGCGGTGGTGGTTATAAGGTCTCTGGTGGCCTCCACGGTGTAGGCGTATCAGTGGTTAACGCTTTATCGGAGTGGGTCGAAGTAACGGTATGGCGTAATAAAAAAGAACATATTCAGCGCTATGAGCGGGGTGAAGCCCAAGGTGAGTTGGCCATTGAAAGCGGTGCCGGCAGTCGAACAGGAACCTCCGTTAGCTTTAAGCCCGATACGCTAATTTTTACTGAGACTGTTGAGTTTGATTACAATACATTGGCCGGTCGTTTACGAGAGCTGGCCTATCTCAATGCTGGTGTCGATATTAACTTTACAGATTATCGACTGGATGTCCTCAAGGCTGATAAACCTAAGTCCAACCGCTATTTTTACGAAGGTGGTATTCGCGAGTATGTCGAATACATCAATAAGGAAAAACAGCCGATTCACCCAGACATTATCTATGTGACTGGCGAGAAAAATGGCGTCCAGGTAGAAGCCGCACTGCAATGGTCCGTCGATGCTTACTCCGATAACCTGATGGGGTTTGCCAACAATATTCGTACGGTGGATGGCGGCACCCATTTAGAGGGTCTGAAGGCGGTGCTCACACGCACCATGAACAACTTCGCTCGCAAGCGTAACAAGCGTAAAGATAATGAGTCTAATCTTGCTGGTGAGAATATTCGAGAAGGCTTAACGGCAGTTATTTCCGTTAAGGTGCCCGACCCTGAATTTGAAGGCCAAACGAAAACCAAGCTGGGTAATACCGAGGTGCGCGGTATTGTTGACTCCTTGATTGGAGAAACCCTGGGCGAGTATCTGGACTTCAATCCCAATGTGGTTGATGCAATTCTAGAAAAGGCGATTCAATCGTTTAATGCAGCGGAAGCTGCCCGACGTGCCCGCGATCTGGTCAGACGTAAGTCAGTGCTAGAGTCGTCTACACTGCCCGGTAAATTGGCAGACTGTAGTTCTCGTGACCCAGCTGAGTCAGAAATCTTTATCGTAGAGGGAGACTCTGCGGGCGGTAGTGCAAAGCAGGGGCGTGACCGTCGTTTTCAAGCGATTTTGCCTTTGCGCGGTAAGATTCTCAACATTGAGAAGACGGATGATTCGAAAATTTATAAAAACAACGAAGTTCAGTCTTTGATTACGGCTCTGGGGCTGGGTATCAAAGGTGAAGAGTTTGATTCATCTCAGCTGCGCTATCATCGCATTTGTCTAATGACAGACGCGGATGTAGATGGTGCTCACATTCGTACCCTGTTGCTCACATTCTTCTATCGCTATCAAAGGGCGCTAATTGACCAAGGCTTTATTTACATTGCTTGTCCGCCCCTATATAAGTTAGAGCGCGGTCGTAGCCATACTTACTGCTACAGCGAACAGGAACTGCAGCGGGGCATTGGCGCATTGCCTGACAATGCCAAATACAACGTACAGCGATTTAAGGGTCTAGGTGAAATGATGCCCCAGCAGCTGTGGGACACCACCATGAACCCTGAGAGTCGTACCCTGAAAAAGGTAGAGATTGAAGATGCTGCCGAGGCAGAACGTATCTTTACCGTACTCATGGGCGATCGGGTAGCTCCGCGCCGAGAGTTTATCGAAACCTACGGTCCCAAGCTAAATATGGCAGATCTCGATATTTAAGCGTTGTTCAGCCTATTGTAAAACCAGGCATTCAGTATCAACCTTGTTGAGCATATCTTGAAAGGCTGGAGTGTATTGACCATTTTCATCTACAACACGCCGTAGAACGTATTCACCCACCCTGGGGAATCCTCCAAACCAAATATTTTTGCGCTCCCAAAGATCGCCATTGCTGTTATCACCGTGCTGACACATGGTGGCATCAATAATCCAGCGTGGTACGGGAAGGCCAAAGGTGATAGGGATAACCTGAGCCTGTTGGAGTGTATTATCCTCAAACTGAATTTTGTACCGAAAGCCAGAGAGTTGCGCTCCTCGCAACAGGACCCATCCTAAAAAATTGCGATGGAATGTCCATTGAGTCGGTCCTGTGACGGGGACGGTTAGGCAGTTTGTTGTGTTATCCCATTCTTGGTTGTATAGGGTAATGCAGTCATCTGGCAGTGGGTTGCCGTCCATAAAGAAGACGCCTTTTAAGACATCGGGGAGATTAGTCGGTTGAGTGACGGTCATCCAGGTGGCAATGTCCTCAAACTTTTGAGCTACTACGGAACCTGTCATAATACGTTGTCCTATGGTGTATGTTGACTTAAATGATGCCTATGGGGCTGCTGTGGTTCTAGGTCTTGGCTGTAAACCCCTGGAGTACTAGGTCATTGGGGGTGACGGCTGTAACTTTCTCAAAATCCCATTTCACGTCTGTAAATTGTTTCCACTGATATTGTGTGAACAGATACATGCAGAACACTTTAATGAGTTCAATGGATAAGGACTTGCCAGGGCAGGTGCGTTCATGACCATCTCCATTCCAGGACAATAAATCGGAGAAGTCTCGATCTACTGAAAAGCTATCTGGGTTGTCGTACCTGTTGGCATCGCGGTTAGCTGTAAAGATTGAGCCCAGCAATCGTGTGCCCTTTTGGAACGGACATTTCTGCGCACCAACCTCAACTTCACCTGCTTCTGTTGCTAGCTGACTAACAAAGCGAACGGGGGGATACAAGCGGGCAGTTTCTAAAATTACCGTATTTAGAAGGGTGGCCTGGCGGAGGCAATCGCCCGTAAGGATTTCTGTGTCTGACCAGAGGGTATTGATTTCCTGCAGTACATCGGCCCGCAGTGTGTCTTTTAGGCATAAAACACCGATCACCGATCCCATTAGAGCGCTCGTACCTGCGGTGCCTGCAATATGGATCATGTCAAAGAGACCATTGGCAATTTGGTCGGCATTGAGGCCATATTGTTTGCCAATGTCTTCATAGACGGCCCATTTGGGTGAGGTTTGGTATCGCTGAGTGAGTTGTTTACGATGTTTAGTAATGGGGCCGGTCTTTGAGGCTAATAGGGTTTTGGTGATAAATTTCGGTAAGGAGGCTAAGGGCAGTCCTTTAATATAGCCGCGTGAAGCGGTGACTTCTGCTTCTGAGAGGGAGAGGTCAAAGACCAGGTGATGTAAGATCTTGACCATAAAGCGAGGAAGATCATCGCCAATGTGCAGTTGATCTTGTTTAGTTGACTCAGATAAAAATCTATTAACGTATTGACCTAACGCCTCTGCGTGATCAAACGGATCGGGTAGTGCCTGGCTAAAGATGGCGCGAATCCCCTTATGTTCTTTTCCATTAGTGCCTAGACTTAAGGGGTGATTGAGCATGTAGCTAGGATCAATGATGCGGATGATGCCTAAGTCGTTGCTACGGACCTGGGGCTCAGTCTGCATCAGCTTTTTAACCTGCGCATGGTCGGCATGCATGATGGCATGGTCGACAGCAAAAAATGTGTCACCAATGTTCTCTTTGCGGATATAGAGAAAATCACGCCATGCTTTTAAGATAGTAAATCCTTCTAGGTAGTAAGATTTGAGACGCAGGAGTTTACCACGGGGGCTGTTATATCCGATTTTGGCTAAATTTTGAGCAAGTTGCACCTGGCTATCGTGAGCTTTCAGAACTTTTTGCTTGAGGGCAGTGATGTCCATGATGGGATGCTGTAGATTGTTTAGGGCTGTTGTTTAGGATTAGACGTTGTTGCTAAATGTTGATGCTCTGTGGAATATTTTTAGGTAACAGATATTCATAGGGGGGACGATTGCAATTGCGCTCGTGAATGGTATCTGTTATTTCATTCAAACGATTTTGAAAACATTCCAGAGGAACTTGCACCTTACTGTCTAGAAAATGGTTGTCTTCATATTGCCCCAGCTGAGTGAAATGAGCCGAGCCGAGCAAATGCAAGAGCTTGAGTTGTTCCTGTGCCTGGTTGAGAGGGGGTAATAAACTCAAGTAATCTTCTTTAGTGGTGTGTTCTCCCAAATCTTGTAGCTCAGCATAACCAGCTGTGGGCATAGCTGGAGCGTAGCTCATGATGTCTTTTTGAGGGAAATTTACAGCGGCATGTTGGGCACTGGCGGTAAAAATAATCAGGGTTATCGCATCAATGAGATAAGTGAGGGTTTGAAGCCGTCCCTCAGCTTCTCCAAAGTCGATGACGCGACCGCCATGGTAGTCACTTAATTCTTGGGCCCAGGCTTGTAAGCTGGTATCCTGCTGCACAGCGACGTCATCGGCATAATACAGGGTGAGATAGTCATTTACCCAATCGTGGATGGCCTGCCAAATTAAGATGCCGTCGTCTCGATAGGGGTAAATCGGTAGGCTATCTGTGTCATCAACGCCACGTTGCTGCAGCTGTTGGGGGAGCATGGCAGCGTTGAAGCCATAGGTTTGAACGCCCAAGACGGCAAACACGCGGGACGCGTCGATGGTGGATGCGAGAATTTTGTTGACGCCGCCGCCTGGGGCAATGAGCTTTTCCTGGGCCGCATTATTAATGGCTAACATTCCCTGGAAATGTGGCCGGAGTAAGAGGCTGACGGGGTGGCTGTCCCTGAGCTGTCGGTGGGTTGCGATCGCAAACGGGCCAATAAATAAATGGGTTCGAGCTAGATGGGTAACCGCCTCATGGAAATTAGCATCGGCAATTTGCACCATCGTTTTTGCACAGAGCCAGGCATAGGGATTAGAGTTGGGGGTCAGAATAGGAAACTCATCCGGGTTTTGCCCACATTGAATCGCTACCGGACGCAGACGTCGATCACCCTCCTGGGGGACAGCAAACAATGCAAACGGCGCATATAGATACTTTTGCTCCTCTGGAAATGCCCCGTTGATCGCCCCGTTAAGAATCCCATAGTTGGCTAAATATAAACGACCCTCACCATAGGCTGCCGCCAGCGAATCAGAGGCTCCCATTACCGCTTGATAATGGCTGTCTGTGACCGGAAAATTAGGCTCAGGTTGTGTCAACCGCTCTATCATGACAGGGTTGGGGCCAGCTACCTGCAATGAGGCAAAGACTTCGTCCATCTCATAGGTATAGGCAATTGCTGGCAGATCAATTGTTTTGAATAGAGACTGGAAATCCTTAAGGTCATCTCCTCTGCCCTTGGGGGAGTCTAGTTTTAACTTCTGTTGTACATTAGCGGCAAAGGCTTGTAAGAAATCACCACTCACACTACTGATGATGTCTTTAATTAAGTCGTCAAGCTCGTCTACATTGATGGATAAACGACCCAGCAACAGTTTAGGCATAAACTTTGCCCCTTGCCATAGGATCTTAAGACGAGAAAACCCGTTACATTCCGCTAAGGTTTCCTTAACTGTCTCGATGAGAAATACTTTGACATCGTCGGCTGCTCCAGATTTCCCACGATCTCCTCGGTTCACAATAATTGTATTAACCAGGATCTCAAAACCGACCTTAGCGACCATTAAGCGCCATGGAGAAGAAAATTCTTCTTCTTCTGACAGCTTATTTACCATAGCCACCGGGGGAATGTGAGTATAGTTATACTGATACTTTTGACGTTTTTTCTGGAGGTTGTCCTCTTTATACTTTGTAGTCATGCTGACCCACAAAAATAGATTGTTTTGGTAAACAATTATTTCTTGATAAACGTACGAAAAATCAAAAACTCGTTTACTACAGAGCTTCCGAATCTTTAAACACACGTTGGCTAATGCACATTCCGTATTGGAATTAACATATCCAAATATTACTCAGAAAACTCTTGAACTAAAAGCTTTTAGCGATTATAGATAGTCGACTAGCAAAAAAAACGACAATAGCTCATGAGCCTAATATGGTCACTCAAGCCCATATTTTGAATGTTATGAGAGCCTACGTATGACAAGGTGCTACAAGCATCAGCGCCCAATTAGCTAAAGTATATGCATTTAGCTGTGATCTGCATCAAAATGTTGCAAGACTGAAATAAAGCTAGTGCAGTGTCAACGCTAAAAATAAGGGTTGGGACCGTGAGTGGGCTTCGACAAGCTCAGCCTACGGGGAATGGTGAGTAGTGAGGGGTGTGTCAGGGTTAGTCATGTTTTAGCCAATGACTCATCTATCCTAAAATTTAGTCTTGACGGACCACTAGGGGCTGTCTGCTACTTGCTGAGGATAACAGCCTGCCGCCCACAAAGCATTGATCGATAGCGCTTCATGGGATGCCAGAGCGCGCTTGTGCCATCCTGCCCTTTATCAGGGTTGTAGAATAAGAGTGCTGACATGTTTTGCGATCGCTATCATCGCAGCATGACTCAGGTTAAGATCCAGAGTGGTTTTTGCTGTTTAAGCTGTCATTAAAGAGCCGATGAAACGAGTTTACGGGATACTTTTGGTTTGTGTGCTGCTAGTAGGGGCCATTCTTTTTACGCCGAGCCAGTCTAAGGCCGTCGCCTTGACGATAGAACCGATCATGGCCGAGGCTGGCGCTGCGTTTCAAAAACCGGCTGCAGAGGCGTTAAAGGCCATGCTGACAGAGCAACAGTATGCGGTTACCCAAAAAAATGCCACCGAGCCACCTTTTAAAAATGCCTATTGGAACAACAAAAAGCCAGGCATCTATGTCGATGTGGTATCAGGAGAACCACTGTTCTCTTCTTTAGATAAGTTTGCCTCGGGGACAGGCTGGCCCTCTTTTTTTCAACCCATTGAACCGGCTAATATTGTTGAGGTAGACGATCGTTCGTTTTTTATGTTGCGCACTGAGGTTCGCAGTCGTCAGGCTGATTCCCATCTGGGCCATGTCTTCAGAGATGGCCCAGCACCAACAGGGCTGCGCTACTGCATTAATTCAGCATCGCTACGATTTATTTCCCTGACTGACTTAGACGCTGAGGGATACGGTCAATATGTAGACAGTTTTGCTGCGGATGATGTTATCGATACCCATGGAATTTAGGGGGAATTGATAGTGTTGTTTGCCTATTGCCCACTGCCCGTATTCTTCTGGTCTGTTATTTCTGTGCAGTCTCCTTAGCTTTTAAAGTATGAGAAGAGTTTTGTGATATAAGCCAGGGGCTGGGATTGTTTGGCCGTTAACTGTGGTTTAGGACTAGGTTGAATAATAAAGTCACTGTATTGAGGCTTTGACAGGAATGCACAATCGTCATACCAAAGATTGCCGTAAAATTGAGTGCGCTGGGTTTCCAGGTGATTGTAGTTGAGCTTGACAGCGTGTAACGTGTCCCAGGAAGGAGAGAAGAGTACGATGCTATTATTCAGATATTGTTGTTTACAGGTGTCGCACCATTCCCAGGGCACCCAACATCTATCGTACTGATCGTTGTAACGCCAAAATTCTGAAATGAATTGTTTTTTTGGCTTGAATTTTAGATAGTGTGTATGAATATCTAATTCTTCAGAACGGTTTGAGGGGTTTACATTTAGCATGTAAGTAAGAGCCTTCTTACGAACATCTGGATGAGGACTAATTTCATAGCCGTGCAAATATTTTTGGAGACCTGTTTCCATCGTAGTTGGTCTTGTGATGCCAAACTTGTCTTCGAGCTGTTTCTTGAAAATAGAGGATTTGAAAAAAATATCAAGATCTCTCAAAATTTTGGACTGAGGACTTTGAAGGCGAAATGTAATGCCAAATCCCTCACATACTTCGTGATTGCCGTGGTTGACTTTGCCTTCAATCCAGTTTAAATAGTCTTGCACTGATGTGGTACAGCCTGGAAATGGTATAGGTTCATAGCCTTTGTCTAAGAGGTGGTCGATTAAGGCAACTGATGTCTGGGATGTTGAAATCTGCACCTGCTCTGACGCTATTACTGCCTGGAAGTGTTCATCAGACAGAAAATTAGAGATTTCTAAATGCGTAAATGGCTCTGCGCAAAAATCTGAAGATTCAATTTTCTCTAAGAGATATGTGAACTGCCTGACATCAGACTGTAGATCACTCATCTGTATCTCATGCATAGGAAAAAGGCTCCATGCTGGTCGATCCATGTACCATATAGCTAAGGATCTTAACCTATCAGAGAGGCTGTTGTTCCAGTTGAGGTATCTGATGTGTGAAGATGTTTGTAAAGACTGAGTATTCGATCAAGGGCTATAGGTCATTCGTTAAGAGATACCCGTTGGTCAAGCAGTGCCTGATCAACGGGTAAATTCCTTCTATTTCCTATAGATTAAGACGAGCGAGCTACGCTTTCGACGGCTTTCTGTATGGTTTGTTCGCTGTCTAACAAAATACAATCACAGGTAAAGTCAGCCATTAGTGTGACCTGTTCTTTGGTCAGTTGGACCAGGTCAAGGCTTCCATTCTGAAACATAGTTTTGTAATTAGGAAAATTTTCGTATGGACCTTCGGGGGTTGAGCTATTACCCCTAATGATATCTTGGCGAATCTTTTCGCAGCCTAGATTGGCTTCCCACTTGGCACAACGATCTAAATAGCACCAGGTCACCAACATTTTTTCCTGCCGTGCCTTTACACCCCAGGAATCATTCTGTAAAACGGTATGCTGACAAGTGACAATCAGAGGTTCATTTGTGGCCAGTTTAGCTTTAAGTGCATTCAGCACCATCTTGAATTCTGATGTGGGAAAGATTTGATTATTGGGGTAATACCATTCCCACTTTGAGTTTGAGTACCCAAACAGTGATGGAATATAGACATCAAAATGGCCATTGGGGTCATTAACCTCATCATGAGGATGGTCGGTGGGAAAATAGTGAGGGTCTAATTTTGTGTCAGCATTTGTGAAGACTATGGCCAGTTCAACACCGCGTTGTATCAGTGGAATAATGCCATTATTCTCAAGCAAGCCTCCATCGCCAAACAGAGTCTTTTTACCGGTATAGGGACACATACCATTAACAGCCCAGTAGAAATCCTCGGGGGTAAATCGTGAGATATCTAATGTTGTAATAATGTCCTTAGCAAAGGCCGAGCTACTGGTTCCTGTGGTCTCGGTTAAGGAGTAATGACGTTTTGCCTGGGGTACATTAACCCAACCTGTGCTGTCTAATGGTCTAACTGATGGTCCATCGGAGATGGGCTCAGGGGCTACATTGGGGACCCCACCACGATAGGCAAACGGTTCAATAAAACCGCCACCATACTTTGTGCCATCTGGCGCATCATTTTTTGGAAAGCTTGTTAAATGGGGTCGACCCACTGTGAGTGGGGTGTATTCAAAGCTGATTAAATTGTCCTGGCTAGGATCATCCTGAGGTAATAAAACACAGGAATTGACGATCAAAAAGGGGCGATTCTCATGGACCTTCAAAAATTCTTTATTGCTTAAATCTGGGTTTGTTTGTTTAATCTCATTGATAGTTGTTTCATCGTAGCTAAAGTAAGGTAAATCGTCTGGCTGCTTTGTGGCGACATCAGAATCAAATAATTCATGATCTTCAAGATAGGTTTGACCGATGGCATAGTTCCATACATCATGGGATGTGTACTCCCAGAGTGGAGAAAACCATGGTAGAGAAAACCAGGATCGAGAGAAGCGAGATCGAGAGAGCCACGGTAGCAAAAACGAGGGTGGAGAAAATTCCCAACCGGCTACACTCTTTACTAAAGATTTTGTAGCTCCATACGCTAGCTGGGTAGGGGTTAATCCCTCTTTGACATGCTCTTTGGTAATGTCTTGTGCGCGGGTGACTGGTCCCAACAACTCCGCATCGTTAGTGCCTTTGTAATAAGTGTAGATGGTGGATGCCCAGGAACCTCCTGAAACACATGAGATATAACGGATCTTGGGAATGATTCCTAGTTTATCTAAGGCCCGTAACTGTCCCATTGCTGCCGTCATTGCGCGGGTGCCGCCACCCGAAAAGCAGACGCCGATATTGGGTTTGCTAGTTACTTCACTAAGACATTGTTCAGGGAATGTATAGTCTAAACCTTGACTAACCCAAACGCGAGACTTTAAACCTTGACTCATAATATCCTCTTTACTTTTGAATACTGAGGGATGTTGACTATTTGACGTTAAGTAAACGCTCAGCAAGCATATGACTCAGGTTTAATACTACATATGTTTTTCAGGATATGTTTTTCAGGCTCTTGATTGCTTGCTGAAAATATTTATCAATGGTTCTCTGGTATTAAAACTATCAGCTAATACCTTGGTTTATGGGGCACAGTAACGTTGCTTGTTTCCATGGTCGCTTTTGGGCATCTGCTATATGTGATGCTGTTTTGTGTTGACTCCACCAGAGATAATATCGGCATGGCAAACATAAATATAGCTTGGCGCACATAGTTCAATGCATAGATGATCCCTGGAAGCTTTAGCTGACAACAGCTATGTGCGCAGCAAACTGCTGAATGCATCCAGCAGTTTGCTATAATAGATATACTTCAATAAATGTTACACAATTATTGATGGGCGTAATCCATTTGTAGGAGTAGCTGACGCTGAGGTTAATTGCTGTAGCGTCGGATCAAGTTCTCGCGTTTTTATTATTGACGTTTATTGTGTGGTGCCAACGTGTCTATGTAGCTTTTTCAAAAAACAATAGGTGTTGCTGAGGCAATCGCTCATCTGTTTTTATCCAAGTGAGTCCTATGGCAGCCATTTCTTTTTTCACCTGGTTTTCGCTCATTTTATGCAAGCGCTTGATCATCACTAGCGGATTTTCTGCTCGATATTCTGCCAGGACGACACGACCGCCAGGCTTTAACCCGTTGACCACCCCTGCCATTACTTCGCGAGGAAACGCAAACTCGTGGTACGCATCCACCATGAGAGCTAAGTCTACTTGCCCCGCTGGTAAATGGGGATGGTCTTCTTCGGCTTGAATAGTTTGCAGGTTGGTGACGCCCTGTTCAGTTTTGGCGTCTTCTAAAAGCTGAATCATCTCTGGCTGCAGGTCTACTGCGAGTACTTGGCCGTTGGGGACTTTGCGAGCCATGCGAAAACTCATGTAGCCAGTGCCTGCGCCAATGTCGGCTACCGTATCTGTAGGGTTTAAGTTGAGGGCATCTACGGCCACGTCAGGTCGTTCGTCTGCTTCACGACTGGGGCGTTCTAGCCAGTAAGCTCCTCGGTGACCCATGACCTGGGAAATTTCGCGACCCATGTAGACCTTGCCAATGCCGTCGCTGCTAGGTTGTTTATAGCCATAGGCGCTGCTGCTGTTAGTGGTGGCAACATCAGCCTGGGTGCAGCCCAGGGTAAACAGTATGCAGATTAGGGGGATAAGGCGACGTAATGATTGCCACAGCATGGGGTAGACCTATAAGAAAAAGAGCCGGGCAGATGATAAATTCAATCTGCTTAGCTCTTGTATTCTAAAAGCAAGGGACTTGCCTAGCTTAGGGAGTGTGAGAACAGTTGCCTATTTTTTTTTGGCAGCAGCCTTTTTCTCTTCCAGGTTGAAGAGTACTTGTAGGGTTTCCATAGCCTGCTTACGAGACTCGGCATCTTCCTGGGCTCGCAGCTGGGTCATGGGGTCATGCAAAATCTTGTTGACAATACCGCGAGACAGAGCTTCGACCACATTGCGATGCTTGTCGGAGAAGTCGGCACCTAGACGAGATAGGGCTTTCTCTAACTCTTGCTCACGAATGGCTTCTACCTTGGTGCGTAGGCTGCTGATGGTAGAGACGGTATCTAGGGACCCAAACCATTTGAGGAATTGAGCCAGTTCTTGCTCCAGGATACCTTCGGCTTCCTGGGCCATTTGGCGACGACTTTCTTGATTTTTGGCGACGACTTCTTTGAGGTCATCAACGGTGTAGGCTTTGACACCGTCTAGGTCCTCAACATTTTTGTCTACGTTACGGGGAACAGAGATATCAAACAGGCTTAACGGACGACCAGCCAGGCAAGGCTGGATATTGTCTTTATGTAGAACAGGTTCTTCGGAGGAGGTGCAGGTAAAGACGACATCCGCCCTGGTGACAGCGACTTCCATGATGTCCATGGTGCCGGTTTTAATGTTCACATGGCTATATTCGGCGGCTAGGTCATCGGCGCGCTTGATGCTGCGGTTAAGTAGGGTGATATTGACAGCTCGTTTAGAGACCAGATGCTTGACCAGCAGGCGACCCATTTTGCCGGCACCAATGATGGTGATATGGCAGTCGGTAAAGTTTGGTAGCTTCATCTGGGCTAGCTCAGCGGCGGCAGAGCTAACGGAAACGGCACCCGTACCAATGCTGGTTTCTGTGCGCACACGCTTACCGGTTTTAATGGCGTCTTTGAAGAGGCGGCTGAGGATACGACCTACACCTTTATGTTTTTGGCTTTCGGCCAGTGCATGCTTCACCTGGGCTAAAATTTGGCCTTCGCCTAGCACCAGACTGTCTAGGCCAGAAGATACGCGCAGCAGGTGCATGATGGCATCTTGCTGAATCAGGATGAAGAGGTGGGGGCGTAGTTCCTCTACGGGGACATTGCCATACTCGGCGAGAAACTGGATGACTTCGCGAATGCCGTTTTCGATATCGTTAATGGCGACGTGGAGCTCTAGACGATTGCAGGTACTGAGGATAGAGACTTCTTTGACGTGGGGGTAGCTGGTGAGTCTTGCGATCGCACCTTCAACCTTAGGCGTCGGAATGCTGAGTTTCTCACGAACCTCGACCGGTGCAGTCTTATGACTAAGGCCAATAACGGCAATATTCATTCTTCCTCCCAAAAAGATCCTTTATTAAATGTCCGACATGCCGGACGATCGCAATAATCGTATGTCTTCAACAGTAACGAAACCAGCATTCTAGCGATACCGCGCTAGGCCGTTCCTTAAAAAACTAGAGAAAAACCGACCCCCAACTCAAGGTTTCTCAACAAAAGTCCATCATTTGGTGCCAACCGTTACCAAATGACATATAGAAACAAGAACACCCTAGCCATTTGTCAATAGCTAGAGTGTCTTTTAGAGAAAATAGTTTAGTAAGGTGCGTCGCGCCGCACCTTACTAGAGGGGCCAGACTACTTAAGGGAAACGTAGCTGGGGTTGTCAGCCATGTGGATAGTGTCCACGAAGCGAGCGGTTTTGGACTGGTTGGAAATTACCAGGCTCTGGGTACGAGCGCCGCCCTTGAAGAAGCGAACGCCGTTCATCAGTAGACCCGATGTAATGCCGCAACCAGCGAACAGAACAGTTTCACCGCAGGCGAGTTCTTCGGCGGAGTAGATCTTATCGGGGTCAGTGATGCCCATGGAGGACAAACGCTCCAGGTTAGCTTCCTTGCTCTCACCAATCAGGCCAGTTTTTACGATGGCAGGATCGTAGATCAGCTGACCCTGGAAGTGACCGCCCAAGCAGCGCATAGCGGCTGCGGAAATCACCCCCTCAGGTGCAGCACCGATACCCATGAGGGCGTGGGTGTTGGTACCAGAGAAGCCACAGGAAATAGCAGCAGATACGTCACCGTCGCTAATTAGACGAACGCGAGCACCGGCATCGCGGATTTCTTTGATCAGGTCGTCGTGGCGAGAACGCTTCATGACGACAACCACAAGCTCATCGATGGCACGGTCCAGGCACTCACCCAAAATCTTTAAGTTCTCGGTGGCAGACTTAGTGATGTCTACCTTGCCTTTAGCAGCTGGGGGGGCTGCCAGCTTGTTCATGTAGAAGTCGGGAGCTGCAAACAGACCGCCCTTTTCAGAAATGGCCAATACAGCCATGGAGCCGGGCTGACCGTAGGCGCAAAGGTTAGTACCTTCACAGGGGTCAACGGCAATGTCAATTTCGATTAGCTCTTCGGGGTTGCAGACTTCAGAAGCATTGGGCTGGGTGCAAATGCCCACTTCTTCGCCGATATATAGCATGGGAGCATCGTCACGCTCACCTTCCCCGATGACGATTTTGCCGCGCATGTGAATCTTGTTCATGCGCTCACGCATGGCTTCTACAGCCACCTCGTCAGCAATATCCTTTTCACCTTTACCCATCCAGCGAGCAGATGCGATCGCAGCCTGCTCAACAACTTCAATGATTTCTAATCCGAGGGTACTTTCCACTGCGTATTTCCTCCAAACTGCCTGCTGTTACCAAGACGGCACTGCTAAGTGCTGGAGCGCTGGAGGCACTGCAATAGCCCACTCCTCCGCTCCTAGAACCAACAGTGGCATTAAGACTATATAAGCGCCTTCGATAGCTTCAGAATATCAGACGGAGGGTACTGTATAGATCATGCAGAGCACCGCATTCAAAGCCTATTACCCCCCCTAGACGGCTGCCAGAATCGGTGCAATAGATAGCCTGAGCAACGTCTAAAGCCTTATGCCATCGGCACTTGAGACTAAGCATTTGTACTTACTATTTCCTGTCGATTTTTGAGTTTAGTCGACTGGCAAGTTTTAAAGATTTCGATTAGAGCAATGAATACTAGTCGGCGGTGAGTCGTGAAACGTTTTGTCAATCTTGATGTGCGAAACGAATTTTGACCAGAAAAACAGCTGACGATGCTAGTCTAGTGAAGCTGGCGAGAACCGCAGTCGCCCCTTATGGACTGGCATGTATGGAATGGCATGTTACCGATGCGCAGAGTTTGCGCATTATCGATCAAGAAATAGGTGATCATAGATTTGCTCCAGCCGAGTATGAAATTGTGCGTCGGGTCATTTATGCTACCGCCGACTATGAGTATAAGCATCTGATTCAATTTTCTGATCAGGCTTTACCCTCGGGCGCAGCAGCACTGGCTGCACGAACGACGGTCGTCGTAGATGGTCCTATGGCCCAGGCTGGCGTGACTCCTCGGTTGCAAGAAACGTTTGCCAATCCGTTGTATTGCGCCATGGATGCCATTACTCGACCCCAGAAGGATCAGTCCAGGGCGTCTTGGGGCATTGAAACGTTGGCCAAACGGTATCCAGAGGCTATTTTTGTCATTGGTCATTCGCAACCCGCTTTAAATAGTTTGGTGCAGTTAATTGAAACCGATGTGATTCGGCCTGCTTTGGTCATTGCCACCCCTGCTGGTTTTTTGGAGGCGGAGGTGACTAAATCTCGGTTAAAAGATAGTTTGATGCCCAGTATCTGTATTAGCGGTCGTAAGGGCAGTACGGTGGTGGCGGTGGCCATTGTCAATGGGCTGATTGATCTGGCTTGGAAAGCCTATGGTGGCAAGCAGCGGGGGTGATGCTCGCAGGGCTCGCCGCGCACCGCCAGCGCACTGCCTAGCGCCGCGCACTGCCTAGCGCCGCGCTAGGCCACCCTAGCTAACCATTACTTCCATGCGCTCAGTGATGATGGCGTAAAACGGATCGCTGCTGGCCATGCCCATCATTTGCAAGATGGGGTTTACTGGGGGACCTTGATTGGCAATGACCTCTGGTTGGCTAAAGCCTTTGACTGATTCGAAGTAGCGTTTGACCAGGGCAATATGGCTGGCGTCGCTGCTGTCGCGCCAGGCTGCGATCGCTTTTTGGTAAAACATGCGGTTCGAAAAGCTGACGATGGCAATGCCGCCGGGTTTGAGGACGCGATAAACCTCTGCAAAGACGGCTTCAGGCTGTTGTAAATATTGCACAGAGACCGTATTGAGCACAGCGTCAAAGGTGCGGTCTGCAAAGGGCAGGATCTGGTTCTCGTTCAGGTTTTGGACAAAATAGCTGTCTAGCCGAGGGTTTTTGGCGAGTTCTTCGACATTCATGCCGTGGCCTTCGACGCGGGCAAACTCCATCTCGGAGGGCAGATGGGACACCCAGCTGCTCATTAGGTCCAAAATGCAGCTATTAGGTTGGAGGCGTTCCTGATATAACTCAGTCAGTTGCTCAATAAAGCGTTCATCCACATGGGTGACAAACCGGGGATGTTCGTAGAATAAATTGTCATTGTTGGCGTCTAGTTTCTGACGCTGACTAGCGGCAAGCATAAAATGTGAAGTCGTTTTGAACAGTGCCCTCAACCCAGCCATAGGCCCGCATTTTCTGTAAACGATTAGGTGTCTGGCTGTGCAGGGGGTACATTTACGTTCTAACCTAATTCCGGACTCCGGGTTTCTATGGATTCTTTCTTGCTAATACTGTTAGTGTTTGTCGTTAGCTTGGCGACGTTGGTAAAAGCGTCGGATTTTTTTACCGATGCTGCCGAAAAGCTGGGGCTGGCCATGGGGTTACCCTCTTTTATTGTGGGGGTGACCATTGTGTCCATGGGGACATCGCTGCCAGAGTTGCTGTCTTCGTTATTTGGTATTTTTCAAGGAGCATCGGAGGTGGTGGCGAGCAATGTGATTGGCTCGAACATCGCCAATATTTGTTTGGTTGTGGGGACGGCAGCCATTATCAGTACTAAAATTTTGCGGGTCATGTATGACCTGATTAGTGTTGATTTACCTTTATTTGTTGGTTCGGCGTTTTTGTTTGCCCTGATGGCCTCGTCGGACAATACATTTACCCGTGGAGAATCCTTAATTCTTGTTATTGGTTATATTGTTTATCTTCTGTATATTCTCAAAACCAGTGATGAAGCAGATGAGGCTGATGAGGCTGATGAGGCTGATGCCCTGCCACCACCACCACAGGCCTTTAGCTCGGCTCAAGTGTTGCGACAGATTTTGATTTTGGTGCTCAGTGGTTTGTTTATCTTTTTAGGGGCTAAGTTCACCATTGATTCGTTGATTCAAATTTCGGACCGGCTCAATATTGGTAAAGACATAATTGCGGTGAGTGCCATTGCCCTGGGTACTTCATTGCCAGAGCTAATGGTGACCATTAACGCCGCTATGAAGGGCAAGGCAGAACTGGCGGTGGGCAATGTGATTGGCTCGAATATTTTCAATATTTTTGTGGTGATGGGCGTACCGGGATTAATTAAGCCCTTGCCCATATCAGAGTCGATGTTGACCCAGAGTGTGCCGACGTTACTGGCGGCGTCGCTGCTGATGTTTTTTATTGTGCAAGATAACAAAATAACAATCTGGGAAGGGTGGTTGTTTATTATGCTCTATGCCTGGTTTATGGGGACAACGTTTCAGGTGATTTAAACTATTAATTATGGCAACTTTGCAAGGCCAAAAACGAACCACTGCTGGAAAATCTGCGGGTGCTTATTGGGCCTGGGGGCTGATTGCGATCGCACTTCTCCTGCTCCTGGATATCCTCACCTATTTTGCTGCCGAAGGTCTATGGTTTCAGTCAGTTAACTATTTAGATGCATTCTGGCTACGCTTGCGGACGCAGATTGGCTTAGGGGCTATTACCTTTGTGGCTAGTTTGCTGTTTGCTGGGCTTAACCTGTGGCGCGCGCGGCAGCTGAGCTTTGATGACTATTGCATTGTCCCCAGTGCAGAAAATCGACGTCGGGGCATTGGGTTGGGGCGGCTGTTGCCCCTGGCCAGCGGGCTGGCCCTGCTAATTGCAACCTCGTTGCTATACCACGGTCAGCTGGCCCTCACCCGCTGGCATTCAAACCTGGCAGAACCTTTGCCCCCATTGCCCCTGTGGCTGAGTGTAGATACGGGTTGGTACATTATTCAGCAGATTATTGCCCAACCCTGGCAGGGGGCGCTGCTGCTGGTGATCATGCTGGGGCTCTTGATCTACCCAGGGCTGGGCAGTGCGATCTCAACCTTGCTATTGAGCCTGAGCTTTAGCCTGGTGTTAGGGTCTCAGTGGTCGCGGGTATTGCCTGCTTTAAACCCCACCAGCTTTGAACAACTCGACCCACTGTTTAATCAAGACATTAGTTTTTACATTTTTCGTTTACCTGTTTTAGAGCTGGCAGAATTCTGGCTGTCTGGGGTGTTTCTATTTACCCTGGTCGCCGTTGCAATGGTGTATTTACTCGCAGGTAACAGTCTAAGTCAGGGCCGTTTTCTGGGGTTTTCGGCTCCGCAGCAGCGACACCTGTACATTTTGGCTGGGTTCTTGCTGTTGACCACCAGTCTGGGCCATTGGCTCAATCGTTACGAGCTGTTGTATTCTCCCCAGGGGGTGACCTATGGGGCTAGCTACACCGATGTGATCGTGAGTTTGCCGGTACAAACTGCGCTGAGTATTATTACTCTGGTGTTAGCCGTTGTGGCCTTTGGTCGTTCTCTCTTTGGGTTTAGTCGACATCAATCACGGTTGCGGCTACCCTCGTTTATTTTTCTTATGGGCACCTACCTGACCGTTGCTCTCATGGGTGAGACCTTGACTCCGTGGTTGGTGCAGCGATTGATCGTGCAGCCCAATGAATATCAACGAGAACGTCCCTACATTGAGCGATCCATTGCTTTTACTCGGGATGCCTTTAACCTGACTGATATTCAAGAAGAGAGTTTTAACCCTAAATATAATCTCACGGCAGATAAGCTCAGTAATAACGATCTGACCGTGCGTAACATTCGGGTTTGGGATACCCGCCCGTTACTGGAAAGTAATCGACAGCTGCAACAGATTCGTCTGTATTACGAATTTGTGGATGCGGATGTAGATCGCTATACCCTGACCAAGGGGGACGGTACGACCGAACGTCGTCAGGTGCTGATTTCGGCCCGTGAGCTTAATTATGAACAGCTAGAAGATACGGCTAAAACCTGGGTAAATAAGCATCTGAGCTATACCCATGGCTAT
>JAHQVZ010000037.1 GCA_019634055.1 Leptolyngbyaceae cyanobacterium MAG.088 | reverse complement strand
GTGAAGAATACATTTAGACAAAACATTCTGAACATTAGCAATCTAAAGATTTTTTTTATAAAGTTTGCATCTTCCTATACCATTTCAAAAATCTGCTTGTGAATGTTTCTTTTTAAGTTATTTTTTATTTTCTACCATGAATAATTATAATTTCTCTAAATCCGTAAAAATAACCATTCCCGTTGAAAAAAAAATACTTAAGTCTCTCTGCCGGGTAGAAAGCTATTACTGAGGCGTTTGATCACTCGATTGGCTAAATCTGCGTAGTGGATTTCACCAGCTAAAAGCTGACCTAACCGTTTAGTTGCCGTTGGTCGTTTGATGCCAACTCGATAGCCGATTTTAGGAACACGGAAAAATACCTTGGCGATGCGCTGACTCCACTGGATGTCATTCCCCCATTCGTTATGGATAGTCTGGCTATAGTTAGCCAGGGCTTGTTCATTTCCGTCTAGGGCACTGTCAATAGCTTTAGCTGCCTTAATGCCACTAAAAATTGCAGGGCGAATACCTTCAGCTGTTAAGGGATCGACCAGAGCCGCAGCTTCACCGACGAGGAGGGCTTGGTTCGTGTGGAGAGGACGATTGCCGTTCCAAAGTTTGAGGCCATGGTTGTAGAGTTGGCCTGCTTCAGCACAGGTTCCCAATGATTGGGCGTAAGTGGCTAAAGATTGTTCTGGATTTTTGAGGTTATCTCCTAAAAAACGAGCAATCCCTAAAGAATGACGCTGCTGTTTTGGAAAGTTCCACAGACATCCCTGCTTAACTAGACCAAATTCAAATGCCATAGTCGGATTTTGCAAAGGTGTCGCTAAGTCCAGTTCTAAAACATAACTCTGACGTACTTTTTCAGATTTAAATCCGAGCCATTTAGCCATTGGCCCATCGGCTCCATCAGCGCCAACTAAATAATGAGCTGTAAATGACTCGTGTTCAGTCTTGACTGTCCACATCTGTTTTTGGAACTCAATGCCTAAAACAGGTGTGCTGTCTCTAACGGTCACCCCAATCTTGGATGCTTGATCCACCAGATATTGATCAAAAACATCACGACAGACAATCCACATAGGCTCATCTGTTTCGAGCTCTGCCTCAATTGGATCTTCAAGCTGCCATGTATAACGAATACGACGTAGCTTTTGATCAATAGCGGGAGTTAGATCAAAGTCAAACCATTTAGCAATGCTTGGTGCTACGGCCCCCGTACAAGGCTTGTAACGAGGCAAGTCGCACTTCTCAATCAGCAGTACAGAGCGCCCCTGCTGCGCTAGCTGGTAGGCGGTAGTACTGCCTGCAGGACCAGCGCCTACCACGATACAGTCAAACATCATGCACTCCTAATACGGCCCGCTTTATTTTATGGGGCTGTGGTCACCAATTTTTATATGCGCAACAATTAAAACTTGGCTTCCAAGTAGTTTATGACTTTAGAAATCTGAACGCTTGTGGGTTATACCTTCATGATTTCCTTTTCCTTGTCTTCCAATGTCTTATCGATGTTCTTAATGTATTGATCCGTTAGCTTTTGTACCTGATCTTGCAAGTCACGGGCTTCATCTTCAGATAAGTCACCACTCTTTTCTTGCTTCTTGGCAAAGTCCATGCCGTCACGCCTAACGTTACGAATGGCCACTCTCCCTTCTTCAGCGTACTTACCCGCTTGTTTAACAAATTCCTTACGACGTTCAGTCGTTAGAGGCGGAATATTTAACCGAATAACTGAGCCATCATTGTTGGGAACTAAACCAACGTCGGAGAGGGAAATGGCCTTTTCAATTTGGCTAAGAATGCTGGCATCATAGGGCTGAATCATCAGCGTACTAGGGTCAGGAGTGCTGATGTTGGCCATTGACTTCAACGGTGTGGGTGCACCGTAATAGTCAACAGAAATTCGATCCAGTAGAGATGCGTTGGCACGTCCAGTACGAATAGTGTTGAAAGAGCGCTTAGTGGCCTCAACAGCCTTTTGCATCGCCTGTTCTACGTCATTAATATCAGCTAACTTCACAAGATCCTCCCACAATCGTGCCAATTGGTTCCCCAGTCATGGCCCGTTGAATATTGCCAGCAACAGCTAAATTAAACACCATGATAGGGATGTTGTTATCTTTACATAGTGCAATGGCTGTACCATCCATCACCTTGAGATCTTTGGCTAGGACATGACTATAGGTCAAGCTGGTATAACGTTTTGCGTTTGGATTAGTTTTAGGATCACAATCATAAACACCATCTACTTTAGTGGCTTTAAGTAGTACTTCCGCACTAATTTCGGCGGCACGGAGAGCAGCGGTGGTATCAGTAGTAAAGAAAGGGTTACCGGAGCCAGCCCCAAATATAACTACTCGATTTTTCTCAAGATGACGAATGGCTCGCCGCCGAATATAGGGTTCAGCCATTTCCTGCATGGAAATCGCTGTTTGAACTCGGGTGGGTACCTCAATTCGCTCTAGGGCATCTTGTAAGGTCATGGCATTCATAACCGTTGCAAGCATGCCGATATAATCTGCGGTTGCCCGGTCCATGCCGGATGCAGCACCTTTGACACCGCGAAAGATATTCCCACCACCAACAACAATAGCAATTTGAACTCCTTGGGCGGCGGTAGCTGCAATTTCTTGGGCGATGGCATCTACTATCGTTGGATCAATGCCATAGGCTAGGGTGCCCATTAGGGCTTCGCCGCTAAGTTTTAATAATACGCGCTTGTAGGTATTCCCCATGCGGTGGCTCGTGACTGAATTTCCCCATCAAGATAGCAGTCTGAGGGTGATTGGGGAACCGCATTTAGAAAGGATCTGATGTAGGCTTTACAATCGCGTTGGGGGATTAGACAAATAGCGATGGGGCAATTGGAAACTGGGGTATTCGTTTACGGCTGGCAGATAGGGCTTGTCTTAGCCTGGTTAGTATTGATTGGTGGTGCTTCTGAAAGTGCACGACGGCTGGGGTATGGCCCGGAAATAACCCGCAAAATTGTCCACATTGGAGCTGGGCATGTCATTTTACTGGCTTGGTGGTTGATGTTGCCTGCTTGGATGGGGGTGGCAGCAGCAGTTGTCTTTGCTGGGGTGGCCCTGGTATCGTACCGGTTTCCGATTCTGCCGGGTATCAACAGCGTGGGTCGGCGGAGCTGGGGAACTTTTTTTTATGCAATTAGTATCGGTATTTTGATGGGCTGGTGCTGGCCCCGAGGCTATCCTTACTTTGGGGTGATTGGGATTTTGATTATGTGCTGGGGGGATGGGTTAGCTGCTTTAATTGGCCAGCGATGGGGGCAGCATGGCTACGAGATCTGGGGTGAGAAAAAAAGTTGGGAAGGCAGTATAACGATGGCGATCGCAAGTGCCCTTGTCGTTCTAATTGTGTTGGGTGGACTACAGGGGATCACTTGGTCTTTAGTGATCACGGCGTTAGGTGTGTCACTCTCATCCACAGCTCTTGAAGCCGTTTCCAAGTACGGTATCGATAATCTTACTGTTCCTCTAGGTGCAGCGACAGTGGCGTTAACCTTAACCAAACTTGTGAGTTAGCCAAATATCAGACGTTTATATTTTATTCATAAAATCGGTAAGTCATGGAATCCTCATCTAGATTCATTAGGATGAATTGCATGGCTATCTGCTCCAAGGAATTGTCCTTGTCTGTAGACTAATATTTAAAATCCTTGTATAAAAAAACGAGTGAACAAATGATTTGAGTACCGTCTGAATCAAAAACTGATGCTAAAGTTTAGGCAGGGCAAAGCCCTAAAGTTTGAGAAATGGTTTGTTTATATAGTTGCCCAGTCTGTCGGTAGTTAAAGTTTAGATTGTTGACCTATGGTCCAATAGTGAACATTTAAGATTAATTGTGCATCTGGGGCCTTACCCCGTAGGAACCTTTCAATATTGCTACTGTCCAACCGAACGGGTACTAATTACTGTGTTTATGTTTAAGCGAAAGCCAGCGACTAGTTTTACGTATCTCAGCAACACATGTGAACTAGAGGGAAATGTGCATGCCGAAGGCAAGTTAGTTGTTGACGGCATTATTCACGGAATTGTTGACCTCCAAGGGGATTTAGAAATTTCTAAATCCGGTTTGGTGGAAGGTCAGGAAGTGCGTGCTCAAAACATTTCGGTTGAAGGTGTTTTGAAAGCCCGAGTCTTTGCAGCAGGAAAGCTAACACTGAGTAGTACTGCTCGTTTGGAAGGTGACGTTGTTGCAGGGGCATTAGAGATCGAGCCTGGTGCTTACTATACCGGCTATATTGAAACTCGCGAATCCAAAACGCTACCGCCGTCACGTGACTTGCCAGAACTTTATGGTTCTACTGAGCCCACTGAAAGCCGCACATCTGCGTAGATACCTGAATGAATAGCGATTAATACATCAAAGGCCCAGGTTTAAAGTCTGGGCCTTTGATGTTTTATAGATAAAGTTTGGTTAGCGCGCTAAACGCTTAGCTTCTTGATGTAAGGACTGCAGCTTTCTAAGGCTATTAGGTGCGGAGCTTAGATTACCTTGTTTTGCCAACATTTCAAGTTTGGCAGCAACTGCAGACATTCCTATTGCGCCAACATTGGCACTAGCCCCTTTGATATAGTGCGCCAGTTCTTGCACAGTGGCCTGATTTTCCATACTAATGGCGGTGGATAGTTGATTGAGACTGTTTTCAGTATCCCCTACAAACATATGCAAAAGTTCTTTTTCAAATGCCTTGTCACCACCAGCCAGTTGTTCTAGTTGTTCGAGATCAAAGTTTTTAGTCATGGTTCGTTATGACATGATGTAAAACACAAACTTAGATAAGCTAATCAACGTAATTTCTAGGGTCAATCACGAGATTTATGTTGGCTATGGAATAGCTAAGCCCATTTAGGCATTAGATTAACTATCTTTCATAAACCAACTCAGCACAATTGCACCAAACCCTAACCAAAGCCATAGAGGCAATATCCATAGACTAGGAAACAGATGGGGAATACCATCAATAGCCCAGCACATCCACAGGCTAATAAAGAGTATGACTAGAGCAGCAAGGAATGACATGGTTAAGGGTAAGGTTCCCTTCTAAGTCTATAAAATCGTGTGGAATTGTTGTGATTTTCTGTTTTTAATCTGAATTCTGTTAGATTTTTTCATATTCATACACTTGGGTTTACAACCTTTAGTTGTATCAAACTGAATTTATCAAAGAGGGTTAGGGTTAACGATGATGGTTCGTGGAGATTCAGCGCGATTCTACTATTTTGCTTATGGCTCATGCATGTGTCCGGTAGACCTAAAGCGATCTCTCCATGAAAAAACCCATTCCTATGTCGTCGGTCCTGCTCAGTTAAACGGCTATCGGCTGGGCTTTTTTCGATATTCTCGTCGTCGTCAATGTGGAGTACTTGATATTGTGCAGTCCGATGGTTCGACGGTGCACGGCGTCCTTTATTCCCTCCCCTGGCATTTTAGTCCCTTACTCGATCGACGAGAAGAAGGATACGTCCATCATCAGGTGACGATTCAATGTCAGGGGCAGCGTTTCCCCAACACAAGGACTTATACGGTTTTAGATAAGTTGGTCCATGAGCATGCCCCCAGTGATTGGTATTTTGATGTGGTTATGCGGGGTGCCCTTACCTGTGGTCTACCTGAGTCCTATTGTTGGCAGTTGTTTAATCATATGCATGCTTTGCAGCTACAACAGCAATTCGCAGCTTAATAAGAAGCACAGAGGAGCGTCCTTCGCTACTATTAAACATGCTGCGGGAGAATGTCGTGCATGACTACTGAAGTATCTGGTGGTAGCTATCGGTCTGAAGTGAGGCAGGTTTTGCTCATTACCCTGCTTCTCAATCTTTTAGTAATGGGTCTCAAAATATTGGTTGGCTTTTGGACGGGTTCCTTAAGTTTGCTGGCAGATGCGCTTCACAGCATTACCGATAGTGCCAATAATATTTTGGGGTTGGTAACCAACCAACTAGCCTCCCCAAAGCCTGATCGAGAACATCCCTATGGCCATCAAAAGTATGAAGCGATTGGAGCTTTAGGCATAGCTGCTTTTTTAGGAATTGCTTGCTTTGAAATTTTAAGGGGAGCTTTTGAACGCTTGTTGAGTGGAACAGATCCTGTGAAATTAACACCTGCAGCATTATGGATAATGCTTTTGGTGTTGGGGGTCAATATTATTGTTGCTGTTTACGAGCGGCGGGTAGGGGTACGTTTGGGTAGTCAGCTGCTAATTGCTGATGCTCACCATACGATGAGCGATATCTGGATCACAATCGTCGTTATCGCTAGTTTAATCGGTGTTTGGCAAGGCATTGGCTGGTTAGATATTTTCATGGCGTTGCCAGTGGCGATTTTGGTACTCCATAGTGGCTGGGTTGTTTTGTCGGCCAATTTACCCTGGTTAGTAGATGAAATGGCCATTGCACCAGAGGCTATCCACCGTGAAGTGATGCGAGTACCGGGTGTGGTGAATTGCCACAGTATTGCGTCACGAGGCTTATTGGGACGTCAGGTATTTATTGACATGCATTTGATTGTGAAACCCAAGGATGTGGTCAGCGCCCATGATATTACGGAACTCGTTGAGCAAAGATTGGAGCAGTCCTTTGGGCAAATTCGGGTCAACATCCATGTAGAACCTCCCAGCTACCGAGAAGAAAATATTAGCTATCGATAAATAATGAATTTGCCCACTTGGATTACGGTGTCTCGACTGGTGGCTATTCCACTGGTGTTTTGGCTATTGGCTAATCCTACCGTGAGTCACCGTTGGTGGGCAGTAGCCGTATTTTTGTTGGCAGCCTGTACTGATTGGCTAGATGGCTATTTGGCACGGCGACTCAATCAGGTGACAGACCTGGGTAAGTTTTTGGATCCGTTGGTGGATAAACTGCTGGTATTGGCTCCGTTGCTGGTGTTGGTTCAGTTGGGGATAATACCCGCATGGGGTGTTTTTTTGATTTTGGCTCGAGAATTGACCATTGCTGGTTGGCGGGTAGGACAGACAAAAATTGTCGGGGCAAATCTATGGGGCAAAGCTAAAACAGTGTTGCAAATTGGCGCGATCGCACTGCTCATATCTCCCCTATCACAGACATATCCGCTAGTGGCCCTGGGGCTATTTTGGCTAGCCGTTCTATTAACGCTGTGGTCTGGGCTAATATACTTAACCGCATCAACAGCATCTCAAAGGACCTAGTTCTATGACTGCCGACCATACCAAAACCACTCAAGCAGCAGAGACCTGGCACGTTGTCCAACAAGCCGATGGCCATTGCAAAATTAATAGCCAAACTGAACTAGACCAGGTTACAGATACCCCAAAAACCTGGGGACCATTTACCAGTCGTACCGAAGCAATTGCCAAACGGGTAGGGCTAATTCGAGCTAACAAGTGTTTACCAAGCCGTTAAGGGACCTAGTTGACCAAAACCGAGCCAGCACTAGCCGTTTCACGCTGGCTGCGAATCAAATCATTAAGTACCTCAATTGCTTTGGCATATTGTGGATCTTCTGTAGTACCAATGCGTTCGCGGTCTTCACTCAGGAACTCCCGCTCTTCATCACTAAGCTCTACGGTAACGTCAGGTTCGATGCCCAAGGTATTAATATCGCGACCGCTAGGGGTTAGATACTTAGCAATGGTGACCGCAATGCCTGAACCATCACCAAGGCCTCGTACTGACTGCACTAATCCCTTACCAAAGGTGGTGGTGCCCACCAGTTTAGCGCGGCTATTGTCCTGCAGTGCCCCCGAAAGGATCTCACTGGCACTAGCAGAACCACCGTCAACTAACACAACCAGCGGCTTATCCGTTAGCGCGCGATCGCTAGCCACGTTTTCATCCACCGTGCCCTCACGATTCACTGTGGATACAATCTTGCCTTCGCTAAGCCACATACGAGATATATCAATACTGGAATAAAGCAATCCCCCAGGATTAGAGCGCAAATCCAGAACATAGCCAGTCACATCCCGTAGCTCTAATTCTTGAATAGCCTCGCGCATTTCTGTAGCCGCATTGGCACTAAATTGAGTCAAACGAATATAGCCCACACCCCCTTCCTGCTCAGGATGATAGGCAAAGCGTACAGGGTGGATTTCAATTCGAGCACGCACCAGGTCAAAGTTAATCTCTTCATCATCACGCAGCACTGTCAACGTAACTTCTGAGTTCACCGGACCACGGATGAGATTGACAGCATCGCTAAGATCCATCCCTTCAGTTGTCTGGCCATCAATACCGACAATGACATCTCCAGAACGAATACCAGCTTCAAATGCTGGTGTATCCTCAATCGGAGAAACCACCACAATTTCTTCCGTTTCCTCTTCTTGAGAAATTTGAATACCCACACCAGTCAGTTCGCCTGATGTATCAATTTGCATGTTGCGAAACTCTTGGGGATCCATGAAGCGAGTGTAGGGATCTTCCAAGGAATCCAACATTTCGCGGATAGCTTCGTAAGCAGCACCGCTATCAAGGTAGTCGCGATTTAGATAATCTGTGCGAACAGCCTGCCAGTCCTGATCGTTAAACGTTTCATCAACGTATTCGTGATCGATCAGCTGCCAAACTTCATCAATCACCTCTTTAGGGCTTTCTCTGAAAAATGCCTGACTTTGAGACCAGTGAATGCTTGTTCCTGCAACGACAACAGCCATACTTGCCAAAGCTGCTGCACCCAGAATCAGGCCATGCTTCTTGGTTGCCATAAAAAGAGATCCAGAATAATCAGGACGATACGAACTTAGTCAGCCAGTATAAATAATCAGATCATACTCCTACAAATATATAAGCATCACTCAATAGGAGTAGGAGCCGTACAAATCCTCACAAATATTTAGTATTTTGTGCAGCTTAGCAATTCTTCAGACGCATTGGCGAATAGATTGATCAGGGCCGATTACCTAGAAAATCAGACTGCACTTACTGTAGGCGAGCTTCAAGTACACATTTAAGTGACTTTAATCTACCTTCATAACCTAACAAATTGGAATGAGATCAAGATGAAGGTTTCCTTTGATATTACTTAGACCCCAGGTAAAACATATAAAACAATTGACTGCCCTATACGTAACCGTAGTTTTACCCAGGGGCACACTACTAATATCTTTCCGGGGCAATGGTTAGTTTTCCGGGTCAACCCAGCGGCCATCCGTCTTAATCAAGTTGATCAATTCCTCTACACCACTATCTTCGGGCACCCGCTTAATTTCTTTGCGCCCCCTATACAGGGATATGTATCCAGGTGTTTTACCGACATAGCCATAGTCTGCATCAGCCATTTCGCCAGGCCCATTTACAATACAGCCCATGACAGCAATATCTAGACCCGTGAGATGATTAGTGGCGGCTCGTACCTTGTGTAGAACTTCCTCCAGGTTAAATAATGTACGCCCACAGGATGGACAAGCAACATACTCCACCATGGTTTTGCGCAATCCCAAAGCTTGCAAAATGCTATAGCAAACTGGAATTTCTTTTTCAGGTGCCTCAGTTAAAGAGACACGTATAGTATCACCGATACCTTCCGCTAGAAGGGTACCAATACCAGCTGTAGACTTGATGCGACCATACTCGCCATCCCCAGCCTCAGTCACACCTAGATGAAGTGGGTAGCTCATGCCGAGTTCATCCATGCGCTTTGCCATAAGCCGATAGGCAGCCAGCATCACAGGTACCCGAGATGCCTTTAGAGAAATGACCAAATTATGGAAATTAAGCGATTCACAAATGTGAATAAACTCTAGAGCCGATTCGACCATACCTTCAGGTGTATCGCCATAGGTAAACAGCATCCGTTCTGCTAGAGAGCCATGGTTGACACCAATACGCATGGCTTTATTTTGGTCTCTCAGGGAAACGACTAAAGGTTCCAGGGTTTCTTTTATTTTTTCACCGATAGCATCGAATTCTTCCTCGGTGTATTCAGTACGGCTATCGCTGGGTTTTTCAAACACATAGAGACCAGGGTTAATGCGAACCTTATCTACGTGTTTAGCTACCTCTAGAGCTATTTTCATGCCATTGTGATGGACATCAGCCACAAGGGGAACTAGCTGATAAGACGCTGCTAGCTTTTCCTTGATAGTAGCCAATGCTCTGGCATGGGCCATACTAGGAACCGTCACCCGGACAATTTCACAGCCAATTTCGTGCAAACGGCGAATAGCGGCAACCGAACCCTCAATATCCAGGGTGTCCTCATTAATCATTGACTGCACAACGACGGGGGCTCCACCTCCAATAATGACGTTGCCGACGGGCACTGGACGAGTTTTACGACGAATAATCTTGGTGTCTACCAGTTCATTTACACCAGGGTTGGCAGAAGGAGGGGTTAGGGTTTGCATGTGCAACGAATTGACATCTACTTGCTTATTGTATTTTGCTAGGGTCCCACAAAATAAATGTCCTTACTGGCAACTTGGACGACATTTAGCAGCCGCCATGGCCCAATCGATTGCCTAATTTAACTTGGCTATGCATTCCAAAACCAGACGCTGATTAATTAGAGAAAACGGTTGAATGTCGAGTGTGCGCCGAAAGCAGCTAATGGCATCAAGATAATTTCCTATGGATGCATAGCATAGTCCGAGACCATGGAGCGCTCCAAAATGATAGGGAACAAGCTCAAGGGTTTTTTCGCAGTCCTGAATAGCTTCAGGATAGTTGCCCAACATATAGTGGAGCACCGCACGACGGTTCCAGGCCTCAGCAAAATCGGGTTGGGTAAGAATGAGTTCGTCAAGAATGGCTTTGGCTTCCTCATTACGCTCTGCTTCCACCAGGGTTTGGCTCTCAATCAAACGTTTAGCACCGTGCACACCCTTTTGGTGAAACCACATATGCCAGAATTCGCCTATTGCTTGATTTCGCACGGTTTCATCTGAATCTTTCAATGCCTGCAGCAGGCGTTCAATATAGGCAGAATCCATCAGTTAGACAAATCGTCGAACGAATTGACCTGAACAATCAATGCGACACTCTCACTAGCTACGGAAAGTAATGCTAAGCCAGGGAATGATACGGAAAGCACCCATTGGGGGGTGAATAAGTACAGCGGGGGCAATAGAGAGTGGTATACCCCAATGGGGAATGCTATAGCAAATGCTGTTGCTGATTTTTAAGATATTGCTATCTAACTTTCAGCCGTCAGCCAGCATTTGACAGATTCAAGCATTTTTAGGAACAGCGGTGCTAAATCACGTCCAAGTTGAAGCCTTTAGTTTTTTGCTAAAGACAATACCTGTTCTGGACGTGGAAACGGTTTAACCAACGTGTGGGCAATGTAAACGTTATAGCCCATACTCCCATTTACAAAGGATCGGTATCTTTAGTGTCCACGGTAATTCAGGTGCGCCCTCAGCAGTTTGTTAAGACCGCTGCACTTGAGCAGATTATGCAGCGAGCGCTGCGATATCTGCGTTCTGGCTATTCTGTTCATTTAGAAGGCCCGACAGGAATTGGTAAAACCACCCTGGCTATGCATTTGGCCGATTGCCGAAAGCGGCAAATGTTATTGGTGGTAGGCGGTCATGATTTGACAATATCCAACCAGCCAGACTCCTGGTTGAGGTTAGCTTGCTGCGAGGGCTGGACCTTAATTTATGACGAATTTAATCGATCTCGCCCTGAGATCAATACAGTGCTGCAGTCTGCTTTAGAAGAACGGATGTTAGTCCTAACCAATGAGAGTGGGTCAGACTATGTGCCTGTTCATCCTGAGTTTCGGGTAATTTTCACCTCAAACTCTGAGGAATACTGCGGTACCTACGGCACCCAAAATGCTTTATTTGATCGACTAATCACGATTCGATTGCCAGAACCCAATGTTTTGGCGCAGCAAAAGCTTTTGATGGAACTAGTAGGCATTTCCCATGAGTCCGCCACCTTGGTCGTTGGAATTGTGCAGCAATTTTTTCGTCAAGTATTGCCCGAGGGGCAATCTAGTTTACGCCCCCAGCTAATGATTGCCCAGGTCTGTCAACGTGAAGGCATCGGGTTTTCTGCGGAAGATGCTGATTTTCGACAAGTTTGTCGTGATATTTTGCTCTCCCGTGCATCTCAGTCGGCAACAGATGCCAATGAAGTTCTGTGGGAGTTGTTTAATCGAATAGCGAAACCCATTCCCATAGTTGAGACGATTTCACCCCGGTTGTCACTGGAACGCATAAGACAATGAGGTCAGGCGACTCTACAAAAACATAGCTTTTATAGCACCACACTTCAGCGTAGCGAATTGCCTATTGGCTAGCGAGCTTTGCGATCGCACTGCATCAAGCAGGAACTTGAATTTCTTGACTACCTGCTAGCCCAAAGGCTAGATGTACGGCCTTAAGGGCAGCAATACCGCTATCTTCTGCGACAACACAGCTAATTTTAATTTCTGAGGTGGCAATCATCTGGATATTAATATTGCTATCTGCCAGGGCTTGAAACATTTTGGCGGCAGTTCCAGGTTCGGTAATCATGCCAATACCGACAGCGCTGACTTTGGCGATGTCCTTATCTAACACAATTGCACTACCGCCAAAATCCTTCGCCAGGGATTGGAGCACGTCACTAGCCATGTCAGCGTCGGCCTGGGCAACGGTAAAGGCGATATCACGGGTTTTTATGCCATTGTGCTCGCGGCAGCGCTGAGCCTGAATAATCATATCGACGCTGATACCACGATCGGCGAGTACCTGGAAGAGTTTAGCTGCCATGCCAGGCTGATCAGGGACATAGCGAAGAGCTAATCGAGCTTGATTGCGATCAAGGGCCACTCCACGTACGGCTGGGCCAGTAATAGTGGCAGGAGTATCCAATAAACGTGCTGGTGACTGATTTAGGTCAAAGGCATCACAGAGGGCGGCGATGGTGCGATCGCAATCTTGGGCAGCAATCGTACAGCTCACCTTTACCTCAGAGGTGGCAATCATCTGAATATTTACCCCAGCAGCGGCCAATATGGAAAACATCTTAGCTGCCACCCCTGGGCGGCCAATCATACCAGCCCCAGCAATACTGACCTTGGCAATATCGGTATCAGTGACCAATTCAACCGTATCCCCATCATTAGCGTTCCCTCGCAGCTCTGGAATCAGGGAAGATGCGACTGTCGTTGCCTGGGCCAAAACATCCTTTTCAACGGTGAAGGCAATGTCGTTAAAATTACCCTCATTGATCGATTGAATAATCAGGTCAACGTTGAGATTTTTCTGAGCAACCGTACCAAATAGATGGGCCGCAATCCCAGGTCGATCTGGCACCCTCAGTAGCGCCACCTTAGCTTGATTAGCATCAAACTCAATAGCATCAACTGGTTGGGCCAACTCTAACCCTTCCAATGGGCGCGGTAATCTGCTGGGTGCGGTTACCTTTGTACCCGGTTCATCGGTCCAGCTAGAGCGCACAACCAGGGTAACGCCATAGTTGCGAGCAATTTCCACCGCCCGTGGATGTAATACTTTTGCACCTAAGCTGGCTAACTCAAGCATTTCATCACAAGTAATGTCGCTCATCAACTGGGCCGACGGCACTAATCGAGGATCGGTGGTTAAAATCCCCGGCACATCGGTACAAATTTCGCAGCTATCGGCCTGGAGGGCAGCCGCTAGAGCAACCGCTGATGTATCGGAACCGCCACGACCAAGGGTCGTAATTTCCAAGTCTGGGGCATCGCTAATGCCTTGAAATCCTGCAACCACGACAACTTGCCCCTGGTCCAGACATCGTTTAACCCGTTCAGTCTCAATTCTTAAAATACGCGCATGACTATGGCGAGCTTCTGTCACAATACCGACTTGAGCACCAGTCATAGACACAGCCGCCTGCCCCCGTTCCTGGAGAGCCATGCTCAAAAGAGCAATAGAAACCTGTTCTCCTGTTGACAGCAGCATATCCATTTCCCGACGGCTAGGCTGGCTAGAAATTTCACCAGCAAGCTTGACCAAACCATCGGTAGTTTTGCCCATGGCTGACACAACCACAACAACTGAGTTGCCTGCTTGGACCGTTGCCTGTACGCGTTCAGCCACGGTTTGAATACGCTCAACGCTACCGACCGATGTGCCACCGTACTTTTGGACAATTAAAGCCATAGTTCTGTTGTTCCCCTCTCAAACCCGCACAGTAAATTTTCCCCCTGAGCAGTTTGGATTGTCCAAACTATCAGAAATCTGCGTTCTCAGTTTTGTTGATAAACCTGGTTACTAAGATTACCAAGGGACGTTCCATCTTGGAGGCCAAGGCTGATCAATCAGAATGAAACGTATTCCTGAAAAAAGAAAAGTATAAGCGCACCTATGTAAATCCCATGACATATTACGAAACATAAATCGAAGTAACGATGTCATCGTTTGCAAGGACTGAATCATGGCGTTCATTCAGGCTTTTATTCCTCAAAAGGGAATGCTTAGGTATATTGAAACCCCTTATCAAAAGACTGAATAAAGAGTTAGGTAGTTTAAAAAAAGTTTGAAGAAAGCGACTTTTTATACGCCCAACTCAGAGATAGACGATATAAGATTGTTAATCATACGTAATAGTTTTTAATACTATGACAGCAGCCCTTTCTGGTCAGGCACCTATCGCCCAAAAGACGACAGCTGAGCAAAATTCTCTACATCATGTAGTTATTGTTGGTGGTGGTTTTGCGGGACTTTACGCCGCAAAGTCTTTAGGTAAGGCCCCAGTAAGGGTCACGCTCATCGACAAACGTAATTTCCATCTATTTCAGCCGCTGCTCTATCAGGTCGCCACAGGTGGTTTATCAGCGGGTGATATTTCCTCGCCATTGCGCTCGGTGCTGAGTCGTCAGAAAAATGTCAAGGTGCTAATGGGTGAGGTTGTAGACATTGACCCCGATGCCCAAAAGGTAACCCTGAAGCGTAATGAAGTGATCGATTACGACAGCCTTATTTTAGCAACCGGCTCCAGTCATCACTACTTTGGTAATGATCAGTGGGCAGATATTGCCCCTGGGATGAAGACCATCGAGGATGCCTTAGAAGTTCGCCGTCGTATTTTTCTAGCATTTGAGGCAGCTGAAAAGGAAACGGACCCTGAACGTCGTAAGGCGTTGCTCACTTTCTTGGTGGTGGGTGCTGGGCCAACGGGTGTAGAGCTGGCGGGCGCATTGGCAGAACTTGCCTACGAAACCATTAAGGATGATTTCACCGATATTGATCCCCAGGAAACCAAGATTATTTTGCTAGAGGGGATGGATCGGGTATTGCCTCCTTATCCTTCTGATTTATCGGTTGCGGCTAAAGCGTCTTTAGAAAAGCTAGGTGTCGAGGTGCGTACGCAGTCCTTAGTGACTAACATTGATGGCGATACGGTTTCCATCAAGCATGGTGGCGCAGTTACTGAAATGCAGGCTTGCACTGTGCTGTGGGCGGCAGGCATTAAAGCATCACCGTTGGGTAAAGCGATTTCTGATAAAACTGGTGCCGAAACCGACCGCATTGGTCGAGTAATTGTTGAGGCTGATATGAGTGTGCCTAATTACCCCAATCTTTATATTGCCGGGGATCTGGCTCACTATGCTCATCAGGAAGATGGCAAGCCGCTACCGGGCACTGCCGCTGTGGCCATGCAGATGGGCAGCTACCTAGCTAAAACCGTTAAGGCTAAGTTGGTCCATAGGCCGGTTGCTCCCTTTAACTATAAGAACAAGGGCAACATGGCTGTTATTGGCCGTAATGAGGCGGTGGCTGACCTTAACTTTATGAAGCTATCGGGCTTCCCAGCTTGGTTTATCTGGATTTTTGTCCATATTTATTTCTTAATCGAGTTTGATAACAAGCTGCTAGTACTGCTGCAGTGGGGTTGGAACTATTTCACCTATCAGCGTGGTGCTCGTTTGATTACGGGGGACGATTCGATTCCGGCGTTGTCAGAAACGGTACTAAATGAAATGGAAACCGAAATCGTCACCGTAGGTGATGGCAAGAAGGAAATGGTTAAGGCGTAGGATTGAACCTAGGGTGAGCATGGCCCACCATCCTTGAATTGCGCAAATTTATCCATGTAGGGGCGTTGCATGCAACGCCCCTACATGGATTTTGGGGCATGGTTGGGAAAGGATAGAAGGCCAGAACCATCGATGTTGGCCTCTATTTTTGCTGAAATACCAAACGGCAGGGCGGCATTGACACCGTCATGACCAAAGGGCAGATTCGCGACGATGGGAATCCCTAGATCGTCCAGGCGTTCTTTGAGCACTTCTAACGCCCTAAAGCTAGGTACATTTTTGGGTGGCTCGCACTGGCTAAAGCGGCCTAAAGCAATACCAGCCAACTGATCGAACTTGCCTAACATGCGCCAATGGGTCAGCATACGGTCCAGACGATAGGGGGCTTCGGTGACGTCTTCAAATGCCAAGATTGCTCCGGTAAAGTCAGGCTCATGGGAGGTGCCGAGCAGGCAAGTGGCCACAGTCAGGTTGGCAGGCAATAGTTTGCCGGTAGCCATACCGCTAACCCAGCTTTCGCCCGTAAGGGGTTCTAATGTGTGCTGCTCTAACCAGTGAAATAATCGCTGTAGCGACCAGTCGGGTTCCTGGCTAATGGTGGTGAGTAATGGGCCATGAACGCCACCGCTGAGCTGACCGCTCCATAACAGACTGGTGATATCGGAAAAACCAATTAGCCATTTGTTGATATCAGTTGGCCACTGCCAGTTTTCTAGCAGGCGCGTGCCGCCGTAACCGCCACGGACGCAGAGAATGCCTTTATATTTTGGATTTTTGAGCGCTTCTAGCAGCTGTTCGCGCCGCTGTTTATCTTGGCCGGCTAAATAGCCCCAGCGTTTGTCGTAGGTAGAACTGAGCTCTATTTGGTAACCGCGATCGCGCCAAACTTGCAAACCCGCCTCAAACTTTTCCGTTTCTCGCAGAGTGCCACTGGGGGCGACGGCATAGAGTAAATCACCAGGTACTAAGGATGCAGGCAGGCCGTAAGTCATGAAGGACCCCATTAAAATCGTTTTTGATCATGTCACATTGCTTGTCTCTCACTGAGAAGATTTTTGCCAAATGGTGACCGTTTCATCCTGGCTACTGCTAACTAGAGTCTGGCCATTAAAAGCAATAGCAATTACGCCCCACCCCTGGGCCAATGCCGAAACACAGTCACCACTGGCCCCCTCATAGACCCGCAGTGCATTGCCTTCGGTACCCACTGCCAATAGCCGAGCGTCTGGGCTGAGGGCCAGAGCCGTAATGCCATCCAGTCCAGAACAAAGGGGCTCAGGTGTGGCCGCCTGCCCCAATGACCAAACATCAATCTGGCCTTGCTCGTTGCCAACAATTGCATAGTTGCCGCTAGGATGCAGTGCCAACGCCCGACTCGGCCTAACGGATAACGTATCTATCAGTTGTCTGTCGGGTAATGACCACAGTCGCAGGGTGCGATCGCGACTAATACTCACCAACCGCTGACCATTCGTAGCAATGGCACTCACCCAATCCTGATGTTGATTAAATCGGTGGCTGGGCGTAAGACGTTCTAAATCCCATAAATCAATGTGACCAGTGCCATCACTAACCACCAGATACGGTGGTGCAACAGCTAAGCCAGTCGGCTGCCACCCGGGCTGACTTAACGTCTGGGCAAGTTCACCATGGGGCAGGTCCCACAGTTTTACAGTGCCATCACTACTGGCGCTGTAGAGGGTGCGATTCTGGGGATGGAAGGCCAGGGCCGTGATGCGATCTCGATGACGACGCCCCTTGAGGCTGTAAACCTCTTCCCCCTTGGCAAAATCACAAATCAAAACAGCTCCAGAGCTAGTGCCCATAGCCAAAATTGTGTTCTGAAGGGCCAAGGCTGTGGTGATACCAGTTTGCAGTTGGCATAGAGGCTGCCAATGAATTGGCTTCGACTGACCCTCAGTCACCAGCTTCGACTGGCCCTCAGCCACCAGCTTCGACTGCCCCTCAGCCGCCGTTACGCTAAGGGCCGATCTAGTTTTAGCACCTAAAGGAATGGAGAGGGAGGCTTTAGCAGGTAGAAAAGAGCGAGCTTTGTCGAACAACGATAGGGGGACCGATTTTTTAAGATCAGAAATAACTTGAGCTGCATTGCTATAGCGGTTTTCAAGGGAGCGCTCTAACAGTTTATTGAGAACCCGACTCAAGTTTTGGGGCAGAGTTTCGGCAACTAGATCAGGCCAAACCCAACGATTATCGGCTACCGAGTAAACATCAAAAGGACTGAGCCCAGTTAATAAATGGATAGCGACTAACCCCAGACTGTAGAGATCACTGGCATACACCAACTGTCCTAAGGTCTGCTCGGGGGCCGCATAGGCAGCATCACCTCCCGTAGCATCCAGAGCGGTTTGTAATTTGCCCAGACGCTGAGTAATGCGTAAATCGATCAAAATTGATGACTGCTGACCCTGGCGAATATTGTCAGGACGAATATCGCCGTGGATCAGGCGAAAGCTATGGATATGTTCTAAAACTGGCAGCAGACTTAGTAACCAGTCTTTTACTTGGGCTGGGGACCAGGGCGGAGCTTCAGACTCGGTGATGGGTCGGGCCGAAATATGCTCAAAGGCAAAGAACTGGCCTTTGGGCGTTTGCCAGCCGTCAATCAGACTGGGCAGTTGAGGATGTTGACCAACCGATTGCAGGCGTTTGGTCAATACATCCAGCGGTTCTTGGGAGGCATAAAGCTGCTTGATGACAACGGTGGTTAGAGGCTTACCAGGCACGACCAGACGGGCAAGAATGGTTTGGCCATTTTGACCTTTGCCAAGGGGTTCGAGAATTTCGTAACGGGGTTGATTCACGATAATGTTTGCCCCTATTGCCATTAATTGGCCCGATAGCCACGCTTGGCCCGATGGCCACACTTGGC
>JAHQVZ010000317.1 GCA_019634055.1 Leptolyngbyaceae cyanobacterium MAG.088 | reverse complement strand
GAGGTCTAGCGTTCTGATATCAGTGGGCAAATAACTGAGAGATTCGGCAATCGAGATCGCTTCTTTGACCGTCAGGTTACTGCAATCCCCCTGACCATAATCTTGAGAATTGACCAAACCAGCACCCACTAACCGGTAAAACCCATCCTCTCCGGCAAACCAATCGGTAAATAGATCGCTTTCTGGCAGCTCCCCATCACTACCGTTAGGAAATTTCCCATGGTAAAGGCTATAACCTTCACCAAATAAGTCACTCCTCAATGATTCTTGCTTTTCTAACCAAATGTCTTCGATGCCACCAGATAGATATTCAATTGCAAAACAGCGACTATTATCATCCCGATATACCAGCCAATAATAAGCACCATTGCCATCTAGACCACCAACACCATAGTTGGCTAGGGCCATATTCTGTGTCAGATAGGTTGGAATCACAATGTTGATACCCATGTCGACTAATTGACCAGTCGCCTCTGGAGGGAGCTGGGCCAAATAAGAGTTTGGGGGTGGCGGTGGCGGTGCCTTGGCGTTTGGGGATGACGTCACAGGTCCCGGTGTTTCAGCCTCATGAATGTTTGATGGAGCCTGCTGGCAACTGCCCAACCATAAGCCTAGGAAGAATAGTTTCCCGGCTACCCCATAAAGGGCTGACCGATGGAAAGTTGCTTGCCAACCGATTGTCATGAGTAACTTGCTTAATGCCATTCAGCTTTCTTCAATAAGGCTCACCATTACGATGGGTGAAATCATAGCCTCCTTCAGGCTTAGCTATCGCTAACAAGTCATCATCGGGATAACTAGCAAGGTCATTGGGTGTGCGATCGCCAATTTCAAGATAGGTTGCGAGCTCACTGGAGCGATTAATCAAATGATGGCCATCAGTCAGGCCAGCAGGAAAACCAGCCATCATGCCAGGGGTCAATAGCGTATCCCCCGTATCAGTTACTAAGGTCAGCTCCCCCGAAACGATATAAATAAACTCATCCTGGCGACTGTGCCAGTGCCGTAATGCTGACTGAGCCCCGGGCGCTAAGGTGGTTAAATTTACACCAAAGTTAGTTAGTCCAGCGGCATTTCCTACCCGTTGTCGAGATCGTCCTACCACAGATGCCTTAAAGGGGTCTGGATAACCAGTACCCTGCCTAACAGGAACTGCCGAAAGATCAATGATCATAGGCCCAATAGTCCAAACAAATTGAGTAGAAGCCCCAGCCTCCCTGGTAGGGACTTTGTCTTACCCTACAAGAGAGAGGGCAAAAGCCTAATCGGCAACTTCAGCCATTTCAATAACCTTGCCATCATAGTCTTTAACCAAGAAATTGAGAGGACGTTCGCGGCGGATTTTATGCCGGACACCATTTGCTTGTATCTGCATCAATAACAGTTCAAGACAATCGCGATCAAAACATACATGGCGTTGACGATCTTGATGGCCTCGGCTAGCCCCTGAAATCACATGTAGTTGAGTGTTTCTTTTTAGCTGGTACCACAGCCCATCAGGGTTTCCAGCATTGGGTGCCGTTGGGGATGGCATGCTACCCATACCCATCATGGGATCCAGACTGGTTCCCATGGTTTGTTCGTAGTTGTAATAATAGTGAAGTGGTATATCCGCCGTAGACAGCCCCAACATGCCTTCATAAAACTGTTGCGCGATATTTAAATCAGACACCATCACCGTGTGAACTTTAGGGGCGCTAGTCAAAAACATCCACATAGCCCCCGCATAGGCCACCAATAACATCACCATGATGCCTTGAGTCGAAACAAGGCTATCAAGCGGTAACCCTTGCCAGATGGAAGCCAGTGGGAAGGAAAAAACGATAGGGCAAAAATCCATGGGCAATTTTTGAAAAACGATGCTCGCGATTTAAGCGCAGGCTGAACACAATGGTTGAACCTAGTGTATCAAGGTGAAAACCGACTAGCCGCTGGTAAGATAGCGAATTAACCGATCCTTTACCGTAAGGTTGACATGACTACCTGGGTTTGAAATTAGTCCCGTTCACCATGGGCATTTCTCAGTCAATCTTTAAGATTCACCAGATCCTGGGTATAGTAATTGCTATTTATACGGTAATCTCTGTCTGGTTAATGCCGGTTTGTCCATTCTGCCGGTGGTTGGCAGAAGCTCCATTTGCAGTATTGTGGATATTCCTAATTTTCCTGAATGTGATCATGCCATCGTTAAGTCGCTCTTTGAATACAGCGACTACGATTTGGTGCAGCAGCTTAAGCTGCACCCTGAAGAAGGTAAGTATTTTACTGCCTTGTTTTGTCGCTACAGTCCAGTGGTTTATACCCTGATTCGGCACTCTGCTCGGTCTACAGTGCAATCAGAGTATTTGTTCGCTTTGACATGGCGACATATTTTGTATGAGTTGAGTGGGCTTGATTTACCGCCTGACCCTCCAGCAGATTTTTCGTTGCAGGCGTGGTTAGTAAACTTGACAGCCGCTTGCATTAATCAGGCAGCTCTACCTGATGTGGAAGAAATCCACTACAACCTGCAAGAAGCCTCTCCGCCGCTTTGGTGTTACGTTACCCAGACGCTTGAACGGTTACAGCCCCTGCACCGCTTGGTGATAGTGATGGCTCAAACCTTTCGCTGGAGCAATACACGCATTGCTGCCTATTTGCAGGCTGAAGGGCAGCGTATCTCTCCTAAATCTGTAGAAACCTTGGTGATTGATGCTCAGCAGTCTTTGAGTAAAGCATTACCCCGTGATATTCAGGTGATTTACTTTGGGGATACTGAACTGGCGACGGAGGAAAGCTTGGCAGGAGACCTGGCTGATTTGTTAGATGTGTCTGATTTAGATTTAGAACAGCCAAATCTAGCTCCGGAAGCGTAATTGATTTAAGTTACTTTGCTCTAGTTATTTATCGGGAGAAGATTGGGTCGTGCAATCCACAGTTCGCTTCGGTTCTGGATTATTGCTGATGGCTTTAGTGGGCCTGCCTGCTGCCCATGCTCAGCCATCCCTTGATGACCAGCTGCGCCAGCCAGTAAACCGTGAAGCGATTAACCAGCAGCGGGATGTGGCCGATCAGCTGTTGCGCCTCGGGCAACGTCAAGCAGATCAAGGTGATTATCAATCGGCGATACAAGCTTGGACTAGAGCCGTTGAGCTTTACAACCAAATTGGAGATGTGGCATCCATGGAGCAAGCCTATGGCAACATTGGTAGTGCCCATGCTGCCGTAGGTGACTATGTCGGTGCAGAAACCGCTGTCCGTCGTCAGCTTGCGATCGCACGCGACAACCAAAGCTTTAGCACCCAAATCTTTGCCTGGAATACCTTGGGAACTCTAAGGCTTCAGGAAGGGGATGTAGAATCGGCCACCCAAGCCTACGAAGAAGCCTTAAACATTGCCTATAGTGTCGAAAATTTTGAGGGCATCGGCTTATCCCTGAGCAATTTAGGTCTTTTAGCCTCAGCTCAAGGAGATTACGTAGCAGCCGTTGATTACTATGAATTGGCGTCAGAATACCGAGTCCGAGCCGGTAACATCGTGGGGCGAGCGAATACCAACAACAACTTAGGCGATGCTTACTTAGCCCAGGGTTTACAAGGAAAAGCAATCGGTGCCTATCGTCTTGCTTTAAGCTACGGGCGTGATACGGATGACATCACAGCTCAACTCCATGCCATTGATGGCCTCATCGATGTCTATAGCCAACGGAATGACTGGTCACAGGTTCGTTATTACCTAGATGAGCGGATTGCCCGTACTCTCAACACTGATAATGACTGGGGCAAACTAATTACCCATAAGCGTTTAGGCGAATTTTATGAAGCCACAGGGGAGCTGACCTTGGCCCAAGATCAATATCAACGAGCATACGAATTAGCTCGTTTACTCGACCAAACGACTCTTGAAGTCGAATTATTTAATCGGTTAGTGAGTTTTGATAGCCGTGAAGGCAGCAAAAATTAATGCGGTTTGACCTGATCAGTTTGTTTCCAGACTTTTTTACATCACCGCTACAGTCGGGACTCATTGGTAAAGCCCTACAGCGCCAGATTGCCCAGGTTCACATCACTAATCCGCGGGATTTCACTACCGATAAACACCATAAAGTCGACGATGAACCCTATGGTGGGGGGGTGGGCATGGTCATGAAAATTGACCCAATTGTGTCAGCCTTAGAAAGTTTGCCGCAAAAGCCACGCCGTGAAGTGGTCCTAATGACGCCCCAAGGGACCCCCATGACACAATCGTTATTCTGGCAATGGTCAACCAGTCTTGACCAGCTGGTGATTGTTTGTGGCCATTATGAAGGGATAGACGAACGCATTCTCAATGTGGTGACTAGAGAAGTGTCCTTGGGAGATTTTGTACTGACTTGTGGTGAAATACCGGCCCTAGCGTTACTAAATGGCGTCATTCGATTATTGCCAGGGACCGTCGCTAAACGGGATTCTTTGCACTACGACAGTTTTGAGTCTGGCCTATTAGACTATCCCCATTACACTAGACCTGCTGAATTTCGAGGATGGACTGTGCCCAATGTATTGCGCTCTGGTAACCATGCTGCCATTGCCCAATGGCGTCGGCAGCAACAGATCGATCGCACCCGTGAGCGTCGGCCAGATCTTTATGAGCGCTGGCAGCAACAGGAATGGGAGAATGAAAATGAATAGGGAGTATTGATCTGCACCAAGGAGTATCTTGTGAGTATCCGCATTGGCAACGGTTATGACATTCACCGTTTAGGCCCTGAACGCCCCCTAATTTTAGGGGGCGTGACCATTCCCCATACCCTTGGATTACTTGGCCATAGTGATGCCGATGTGCTGACCCACGCCATTATGGACGCTATGTTGGGAGCATTAAGTTTAGGCGATATTGGTCGTTATTTTCCCCCAACTGATCCGAAATGGAAGGGAGCCGATAGCTTAGAGCTATTAGACCAGATCTACCAGATGATAAGAGAGCGGGGATGGAGCATTGGGAATTTGGATACGGTCGTTGTAGCTGAACGACCTAAACTTAAACCCCATATTGCTGCGATGCAGACATGTCTGGCCCAACGGCTGGCGATCGCAGTTGATCAAGTGGGAATTAAAGCAACCACTAATGAAAAACTAGGTCCAACTGGTCGCGAAGAGGGCATTGCCGCTTATGCGGTGGTGCTGCTAATACAGCCATAAGCCTTAAGGCAATAACGCCACAATGCTCAATAGTTTTAAAAAGTTTCTATGAATACATAATACTTTCAAACTTTTTTTTAGAATTTACAAAACTACCTTCCGGATATTGCAAAAGTGCTCTGAGGTGATGATGTTTTTAGACGCTACTGAGCAACATCATCATTTTTACTAGGATGCTTGAAATACTTTTGTAAGTATTTGGTTTTATTTAGATAAGGGTGTCGAGGTGGCTTATGAATAGCTCAACCGTTGAAATGACTCTAGATAGGGACTGTGGAGCGTACCAATTAGCTGACGAAAAGATTGCCCAGTCGGGTCAGTGGTTTTTGAATATCCCACCGGAGCGCATTGGGTTACATGGAGAGTTTGATTATTACGGCTTATCTAAGCGGGTTTCGCACCGTTTAAGTAGTTTGAAAGCTGTTTTAGGGCGCTTGAAAGTTCGCCAACGCGGGCGGGTTGTAGTATTGAGTGGCAAACTGGGTTCTCTATATCAACTGAATGAAGTGGTAACCCTAGTCCACTCTGTTGATGGAGTTGATGAGGTTGACGCTCGTGCTGTAGCCGTAGTTGAGGCTGCTTAACGTCAATAGCTTTTAATCGCGTCTCACTCTATTTTTCTCTGGGTCAAACGCCCTTATAGCAATAAAGCTTCCTAGGATAATTTATTGAGCTCTTGGTCGGGCGCAAAACGTAACCTGATTAGAGACAAGGTGAGGATAATAATAAACAGTACAAGACCAATGGTGCAGGCATAGCTCATTTCCAGATCGACAAATGCTTGCTCATAAACATAGTAAACAACGGTTTTGGAGCTGCTACGGGGCCCCCCTTGGGTCATGATATAAACTTCTTCAAATACCTTAGTTGCCGATATTGCAGAAATAACAGCAACGAGAAACATATAGGGCCCCATCAACGGTAATGTGATGTCCCAATGTTTACGCCAGTGGTCTGAGCCATCGATGGCAGCAGCTTCGTAGAGATCTTCTGGAATGCCTTGTAAACCCGCCAGATAAATCACCATATAGTATCCCAGCCCTTTCCAGACGGTGACTGCCATCACACTTATGAGCGCCAGGTTGGGGCTCGTAAGCCATGGAATACGAATAGTTTGACCCGTTATGCTCGAAAGAATTTGATTAAATAATCCTGTTTCGGCATAGAGCCAGCGCCAGGCGATCCCGGCAACTACCATAGATATGACAACTGGCGTGTAATAGGCCACCCGAAACCAATTCATCCCCTTAAGGTTTTGGTTCACCAGAATGGCCAAGATGAGTGGTGCGATCGCAAGTACTGGCACTACTCCCACTAAATAGACCAGCGTATTACCCAACGTTTTCCAAAACGTCTCATCCTGCCAAAGACGTAAAAAATTCGCCCAACCGACCCACAGTGGTGGCTGGGTAATGTCATAGCCATATTCAGTAAAACTGAGGTAGAACGCCTGCAGGGCTGGCCAAAATACTGTTAGGCCAAGGACTACTGAGGCTGGCGCTAAAAATGCATAGGGAATTAACCAGCGGGGAAACTGACGTTTCATATGGAATCCCTTGGGGGATTATAAAAAACTTCGATAGTCTTGCCCTAAAAATAGAGCCCTCTCAGCATTACGCCGACGAGTTAAACCAGCCAATACTCTACCACCCGCTCGGTTCCAACGTGGAAACTCGTTAGCAGCCCCATAGAGATCGCGACGATTTAGCTTTTTGAGTAGCGTCGAACTGCGCATTGCTCCAGAACCGACGTTATAAGTAAACGAAACTAACGCTGCGAATTGATTATCGTTAATAGGAATGCGGACTGCTTGATTCACCGCTTGCTCAAATCTATCGAGATCGCTCTTGAGAAATGCTTCAGCCTGCGCTTCGCTGATAGATTGACCTGGTTTCACACCCCGAGTGGTGCCATAGCCAATGGTCCAAACACCCACAGCATCTTGATATGCTTTTAGTCGTAATCCCTCAAATGACTTAATCAAGCCCACGCCACTAGCATTGGTTTGTCGAGATGATCCCGAAGACGAATTGTTAGAATCTGACGGAGTGGTCGATTGCCGTGGCATGGGTTTAGGCTGAGGCCCAGATTGGGACACAGTCATTCCCCGAGGAGAATCAGCTCGTACAAACCACGATTTCATGCCACTAACATTAAGCACTCTTTCGTTTGGGTTTGACTTAGAAGGATACTTAGAAATTTTGGAGATGTAGTACCCTCCTTGCATCAGATAGATAGCTTGATCCGTTTCCTTGATCCAAGTGCCCATAAAAGTTTCTCTTGGTTGTTTTTACCCAGACTTTAATGTATCTAGATGACTAGAATAAGAATAAGAATGATCACGAAATTTTAGCTTGCCCATGGTTGTAACGTCGGCTCCCTACGAAATTATCAATCAACCCGTTGTAAAACGGCTGGCCAATGGCCTCACTATAATTGCTGAGCAAATGCCGACAGCTGCCGTTAACCTTAACATTTGGCTAAGCGTAGGGTCTCGGGTAGAGTCTGATGCTATTAACGGCATGGCTCACTTTCTAGAGCATATGATCTTTAAGGGCACACCTCAGCTCCAATGTGGAGAATTTGAGCGTTTGATTGAAGAGCGTGGTGCCATCACCAATGCCGCCACCAGTCAGGATTACACCCATTACTACATTACGACAGCCCCTAAGGATTTTGCTAAGCTAGCACCGCTTCAAGTCGAGCTTTTGCTCAATGCCCATCTTCGCGACAGTGACTTTGAACGTGAGCGCCCCGTCATCCTAGAAGAAATTCGACGCTCAGAAGATAATCCGAGACGGCGTGTATTCCAACATTCTATGGCTTTGAATTTTGAACAACTGCCCTATCGACGCACTGTACTCGGTCCGCAATCGGTCATTGAGCAACTCTCTGTCAACCAGATGCGAGATTTCCACTGGCGTTGGTATCAGCCCCAAAATATGACCGCTGTAGTGGTGGGAGATTTACCAACGGAACAGTTGATTGCCACTGTAGAACAGAGCTTTGAGCAAGCCATCGCCCATCGCCGACAAGGGACGCTGGCAGATCCCCTAGAAAGTGTACCTGTGAGTGCGCCTGAAGCCCCATTCACCTCAGTTTCTCGTGTTAACTACACCGATCCCACACTGCAACAGGCCAGACTCGTTATCAGCTGGCGTGTTCCTGGCCTGCAGCAGCTTTCGGAAACCTATGACCTGGATGTGGTTGCTTCGATTTTAGGTCAGGGACGCACGGCACGCTTAGTGCAAGATCTCAGAGAAACCCGTGCGTTGGTTAATAGCATTTCCACCAGCAACATTACCTATGGAGAGCAGGGTGTCTTCTATATCTCAGCTAATTTGAGTATTGACCAGTTAGATGCCGTTGAGACAGCTGTTTTAGAACATATTCAACGTCTCCATGACGAGCCTGTCAGTGAGGCTGAACTCAGCCGTGTACAAACTCAGGTGGCTAATCGCTATGTGTTTGGCAATGAAACGTCTAGCGATCGCGCCAGTATGTATGGCTACTATCACGCTATGACCGGTGATATAGAAAACGCTCTCAATTATCCAACGGCGATTAAAAAAGTTGATGCAGCAACCCTGCAGAACGCTGTGAGACGTTATTTGCCAGTAGACGCCTATGGCGTATTACGCCTACACCCTGAGACTAATTAGGGCTTGTTCATTACGCTCTAACCGTGATACAGAATGGATCGCTGGTGTTAGAGGGGAAAGGCTATGGCTGACGTTTGGGCTGATATTGCTACCCAGATCTCTCAAGTTACTGGACAAATCTTTCGGGTAGAGCAAACTCGCTCCGTGGGTGGAGGGTGCATTAATCAGGCCTATGGCTTAAGCGATGGTCAAACGACATTTTTTGTAAAGCTGAATCAGGCCAGTAAATTGGCCATGTTTGAGGCAGAATTAGCAGGCCTCAAAGAAATGTATAACAGCCAGACGATTCGTGTGCCTCAGCCACTGTGTTGCGGTTTAGCTGGAACCAGCTCTTTCATTGCCATGGAATGGTTAGAGTTGAGCAACGGTGGCAGTTCTGCCTGGGCAACCATGGGTGAGCATTTAGCAGCCATGCATCGAACATCTAGCGATCTTGGCTTTGGCTGGCAGCGAGCCAATACCATTGGTGAAACGCACCAGCCTAATGACTGGCAAGATAGCTGGTTAAACTTTTGGCGAGACCAACGTTTGGGCTATCAGTTTCGGTTAGCCAAACGACGAGGCGGCTCTTTCCCACAGCAGGAAGCGTTGTTAGCTGCATTACCCGAACTCTTAGCTGGCCATGATCCCATGCCATCTTTGGTGCATGGCGATTTATGGTCTGGCAATGCGGCGATCTCTACTACGGGGGAACCGGTCATTTTTGATCCCGCTGCCTATTATGGCGATCGCGAAGTTGATTTGGCGATGACAGAATTGTTTGGCAGTTTTCCCAGGGCTTTTTACGACGCCTATGATGCCGTGTATCCGTTGTCAGACGGCTATCCTACTCGCAAAATTTTGTATAACCTGTATCACATTCTCAATCACTTCAACTTGTTTGGCGGCGGTTATGCCTCGCAAGCTAATCGCATGATTCAACAACTGTTGACAAAGGTTTAGGTAGGCGTGGTGGTTGATGGGCGAAAGGTATTGCATGCAGTATTGCATGCAGTGCCCCTACCGAGATTGTCGATTACCTGCTGTCTCGCCTGCCCCTCTTTGGAAATGAATCGGGGTTAGAACGCGGCGAGAATTTGATATATTGAAGTTCGGCAATTCGGCGGCATGGCCAAGTGGTAAGGCAGAGGATTGCAAATCCTTTATCCCCAGTTCGAATCTGGGTGCCGCCTTTCTTTAATTTTGAGTGACGGACGTTTAAAGCTGAATTGGTTCAGCCTCAAATGCTTCTAGTAGACTGTCAAACTTAAATATTCGGATTAGGACCGTGACTAGTGAGTGGTGAATAGTGAATGGTGTTTCAAGTATGAAAGCTGCATTGCTAAGAAACACCTCTAGCCGAAAATTAAAACTTGACGCAATACTAGTGAAGTAAAAATACGTCTTCAAAAGACAACTCAAAATTTAGACTTCAAAAGACATAATTCACCTAATACGGCTTCAAAGCTAAAAATTCGGGTTGTGCCTTATAAAGAGTGGAGGGTCAAGAGTGACTCTTCATTACTTTTGACCCTCCACTCTTCACCCACATTTCTCAAATCTTAGTCTTGACGACCCATTAGTCAACATCATAGTAAGCAGGATTTGCCCGCTTATGCCTTACTGGCGGTGGGGGCAAAAACTCCTGTTCGTAGTACCGATAGCCAGCAGGCGGCACAGGAATCTGAAACGGATATATAACAGGAGCGGCAGCCCGGTCCTCACGTCGTCGCCCAGACACCAGAATCATGCACAGAATAATCGCACCACCGCCTAAGACCATCACCAGCAGTAGTCCACCACCGATCCATAGCAACGTAGTTTGAACACTATTATTATTAGAGGCAGTATCTCGTACAGACTGCGCGGCGGCTAACTGACCATTTTGTACAGATAGCGTATCCACCGAGCGCTGGTATTCCCTAAGCTGAGATAAAACAGCACGGGTTTCTTCTTGCTGCTGTTTAAGCTGATTTTCTAAATTACGCGCTAGCATCTCCTGCTGTACTAGCTGGTTTTCTAGCTTAGCGGTCAGATCCCGTTGGCGGTCAAGCTCTTGCTTAACATCGTCGTTAATACCACCATCACTAACTGACTGTACGGGCGTTTGTGGGACAGGAACAACCGTCTCTAAGCTAGCGGGCATTGACTGTTCTGCCTTGGAAGATGATGTCTGGAACCCAACTCGTGCAAGAAGCAATACTAAAACAGCTACCCCAGTCGTTGCACATCCAGCAACGAAAGCAGTGGTATCAGTCATAGATGATTTGGGTGACATTAATTAACAACTGTCCCCGACAGCACATTACTACTATGGATGTTTGTCACTATCTGTAGAACCAACTGAAAGGAAGCTGACCTAAGCTATCTAACTACTTCTCTAGCATCTTTCCGGATGACTTTACACCTATAGAGATTGTTTAGGCTCTCGTGTCAAGGTTTCTTTATACTACCCTACACAATTAATTTGGAACCTCTAATGCAAGCATGGATACCTAAAAAATTTCCTGGTAGATTAGCAGCTGCAACCGTCCTTACCCAAAGACGTCCGTTTTGATGTACGGAATAGCCCTGGGCATTATACCCTATGTCCCTTATAAAAGTATGTCCCTGATAAAAATGCAATTAAAATCTCACCCGTATGTCTAAATCCGTATGCATTAGAAGCGACATAAACGACAGTTATTTGATAAACGCAGACCATTTAGGCCGAAATCACTACGCTAAGCCTACTTTCGCTAAGGTATGTCACGATTGATTAGCATCTTCCTCTTTTTGTTCGCATAAGCTGACATTTTAAGAAAAGCAGTAATAACAATAGATTAAAGTCAACTATTTTTATTTCATCTCTTTATGATTTCATTCTTGACAACAAAAGGTTAAATCAATAAGTAATAAGCTCCCTTCATTGGTTCGGCGTTCTTAGGATGTAGGAGTTATTTGTGGATTTGCTAGCTCATGGATATTGGTTCCGAAAAAGTAACGCATCTATCAAATCGAGTTGATACTTTGCATCAGCTGCTAGAGCAGATTGATTACAAGGTGTCTGATTTGCTAGTGCGTCAGGATAGTGGTGATGCTGGTCAACCTAAGTTTGGAGTAAGTCCCCCTGAAAGGATGGTCGCCAATGGGTTGAATGAAGCGTTTGACCATAAAGATATTTTGAATGATGAACCCCACTTCGGTATTGATCAAATGACTGGAAATCAGTCGTTGTCGCCGGAGATTCAGGTACAACGACTAACGGCTCAGTTGACGGCTGCCTACAACCGTATTGCTGCACTGGAAGAACAGTTGCTTGCCTCTCGCGCTCACTAAGCTAGAGTGAACGCTTGATTAGTGAGGCTAGTGGATGTTGCTAAATTGAGAGGGCAGCACCACTATTTTGTTCAAAGTGGCCTTAGCATATGGAATCTGAGATGTTGAGGCAGCTGGCTAGTAATGCTTCCATAGCATCTAGTATTTTATTTTGTTGCCAGTTTCTATATAAATGCCCTGCAATTAGACAACCTCCTGCACCAACCCCTTCTTTGACATAGCCTTTTTCAAACAGGGTAAATTGAGAGTATTGGGAGTGCTGAAATGAAAAGCTACTACTCATCACCGGTAGTTTAGGTACGGTGTGCACTAGGTTAAGAAATTGGCTCGTGGCGTCATTGACAATCCAACGAGTTGTACCAATGACGACGTTGTTAATGTCCCACGGGTATTGGTACCGAATTTTTGTCAGCATGATATAAACGGCGATCATTTGACTACCTCCAGCAAGAAGAACACCGCTGTGGTGACTGGCAGCAATGGTCATACCTAAAACAAAGGGCTGCATTGGATCCCCAACAGCTGCGATCGCATCCCATACCTCCCAGTTTGTTGTATCCCTATGGCTGGAATTCAAGCCAGTTTCAATTAGAGCCGTTTTTTGAGCATGGTTGCATTGAGGATGGCTGCTGCCCATCAAGCCTGACACGTTAAACCCTAAGGCAGTTAATATTGCCTGAGCTGTAGTCGTACCCGCTACTACACATTCACCGATCACTAAATAGCTACCCTCAAAGCGACGCCCTAGGGTATTGCCCCATTGCAGACCCGCATTAAACAACCCTTTAACGGTATCAATACACAGTGCCTGGCCAGAACTAACGCAACGGGCTATGGTTCCACCAATATCTATGTGAGGTACGCTGGGTCGGTGAGGTAGGCCCGCATTAAATAAATAAATCGGCAGATTCTGTCCCGTTACGATTGCCCGTGTGAGTAAAGCCGGAGAGACGCCTGCCGTTAAAGACGGCAAAGGATATTGAGGAGCTGGGCTGGGGCCTTCATAAATAAATTCTGCATCTGCTACGGCCGTAGTCATACGAGCTGTTGGTGTACTGCCCGCCGCTGAAATATTGGCAATCAGAGCTGTTTCAGTAAAACCGAGAACACATATATAACATGGCCTATGCCCCTGATATCGTCGCTGCCACCGCTGGGTAATAAGGGGATTAGTGTGATGGATAATCAGAGGCTCATTTAGCGCAAACGTCATAATAGGAGTATTTTTTTACTACTCCTCAAGGATTTGTTGTACCCACTGCGGTGGCGAAGGCATCGCTATCCCCATGCGTTCCAAGAGAATCCAGGCGGTCAAGTGGACGGTAAACAGGTAGACAATACTACTTAAAAACACCATGGATACAGCCATAATCTGTATAAAACCAGGACTTAGCTGTCCCATGGAGCCAAAACCCAGTAGGCCCAAATCGAACAATCGATTTGTAATCCAGTCCGTCAGCTGTATAACCTGGGCCACAAGATACCCCCACAAATCTTCTCCGGCCATCCATGACAGTAACCAGATCCGGAAAAAGATTCCTAAGGTAACAATCACGGCCCCAATCGGCAACGAAATCAACCAAGACGTCTGACGCCGCCAGTGATACCCCAGTTGGACCCCCAGAACGCCATAAGGGATGACATATAAGAGACTACGAGGCGGACCGATCAAAATACCAAGCAGTAGCCCTGAGACCAGGGTGGTCATCCAGGCTGAGCGATAGTTCCAGCGCAGATAAACCAGGGCAATGGGAACAGGGAACAAAATGCGTAATAGAGGGCCAGGTGGAAAATAAAGATTGATCAACCACATTAAACTAGCCGCACTGGCTAGAAAAGCGGTTTCAACCATGGCAACAGGGCCTTTGGCTGAGCCTTTACCATTGGGCACCGTCATCATGACTTGCCTACCAGACGGAGCAGACGGCTCATCCTCCTCTATCCAGGGACTATCTAGATCAATATCGTCAAAATCGCTGGAATTGCTGCTGCCAGCCAAATCCGGGGATTGTATCTCGGCCTGATACTCATCTGGCTGACCCATGGTGCTGAGAATGACGTCCTAACCGCAATTGTAATCTTGAGGAAGCAGTAATCGCTAGACCAATAAGCGATCTAGGGCTTCAATGGATGGGATACGAATAACATCACGCTCCCGTGTGATCACCCCTTTCTTTTCAAGCTTGCTTAAAACCCGAGTCACAGTTTCCCTGGCTAAGCCACTGAGGCTGCTCAGCTCGCGATGGGGCAGGTTTGGAATTTCCACCATCCCCTGAGACCCTAGAGTTCCTTGGCCATCCGCTAGAAATAGCAAAACATCAGCTACTCGAGACTGACTGTCTGACTCACGTAGTCTTAGCCGACGATTAACCTGCCGTAATCGTCGGGCCATCAACTTAGCTAAACGGATACCTGCCTGGGGTTCACTATTGAGCAGGCTAACAAAATCTTGAGCCGGCATGCTACCAATCATCGTGGTAGCGAGCGTAATCACATCGGTAGAGCGAGGGACCTCTTCTAGGGGGGCCATTTCACCAAACAGCTCGCCTTTTCCCAAAATATTTAAGGTTACTTCCTTGCCATCAAGGTTGTAGGTACGAATTTTAACCCAACCATCCAGGATGAAATAGACTGAGTTCCCCCAGTCATTTTCCAATAACAGCACCTGCCCTGCAGGGTGACGGCGCGTGACAATTTGAGCGGTTGCCTGTTTCACCGTAGCTTCTGGTAATTCTTTAAAAAATGGGGCCGCTACGATGAGATTTTCACCGGCTGAATTATCTCGGGCACCGTATTTGCTGTCCATAGGGGGGGGAAGCCACGGTTGGGTGGACTCAGTTATAACACTAAAATATCGAACGTTAGAAGCTAGGCAATTATAGATATAAGCATTTAGCACGGCCCAGAAACATTAGGCAACCCTTACAAACTTAAGAGAACGCCAAGACCCTAAATGCCTCTAATGTGGTTGAGGGCATGCAACCTATGCTAAAGCCTCTAGGCGCAGACACTAACGTTTAGTTGAGACATAATATGCACTCATAGCCTAAATAGCTTAATCGGTAAAATTGCCACACACTGAAACATGCAGGATTAGTTTGGTTTTAATTTATTTCTGATTTGCCTAGAACAGGTTACAGCACAACAGCCTCATACCCCTAACCCCAAAAATCGTTTACTTAACTTCATATCTTGAGTATCAGGTTTGGTTGCATCGATTAGGATGGCATCCAATTGCTGGCATCAGGCTGTCTTGATCTACCGAGCCTCTGATAGCATCGTCAGGATTTTTCCATAGACACCTGTAGATAGGAAGAAATTGTGATTTTTTAGCCAGCCTGCTTTACACTTTGGGCATTCCATTGGTGGAGGCTGCTCTGTCCATGTTTGGGCAAGTATCCTCTGCGTTACAGAGTTCGTTGTTGAAAGGCCGCACCGTGACTTCTCAAAAGGATCAAATTCAACGCCTTATTGCTGAAATTAACGCTACCCTGGCGAAGCCAGCTTCCCGGTTGCCGTTGGGTTTATCGGGAGAAGCTGAGCGACAACGTCAACTTCTGGGTGAGCTGTTCAGCTATTTGCAATCTCTGGAGAAGATGTTTGATTCTCCAGGAGGTTGGGGACCCATCGACCCAGGAACGGGGCAATTCGTGGCTGCTCAGACAGCGACACCTGATGTAGAAGAATCAGCCTCACAGGTATTGCAAGGATTACTCCTGGAAATGCAATATCTCAGAGAGAATTCCCTTAAGCCCATGCGTCAGGAGTTGGAGGCACTTCAACAAAAGCGTGACAGTTTGCACGCAGAACTTAATGTTTTAGAGGGGCAGCGTGGTGTTTCGCCATTGCAGTCTGAGCAGCAGATTAATGCTTTTTTAGAAACGTTGATGCAGCGGCTACAGGAACAGCTGTCGGTGCAAATGGTTCAGAATTTTGCAGCGATGGAGACGGCAGCCATAGAGCAAATGTCTGCTACTGACAATCCATCGCCAATGCTATCTCAGCAAAGGTTAGAACAGGTCCGATTGCTACAGGCTCAGTCAGACCAGCTGTTATTGAAGTTAGACAGTACCTTAACAGCGGTATTTGGTTCCTTGCAAAAGAGCGTTGATAGCTATCGCGATTCTTTGGAAGAAGGTCTGAATCAAATGCATGGTTTGGGCCGTCAAGGTGAGGTTATTTTCCATGCATTTATCAACCATCTTGCTCAGCAACTCGGACAAGATGCGTCGCTATACCTTACTGGCGAGCTCAGGGAGACGACTGAACAGGCAGTACAGCCAGGAATTACAACAGATGTTGACTTAAATGCCATCCAGCTAGATGAATTAGATCAGGCGTTGGAAAATTTGGCATTAGAGGAAAGTATAGGGAATGCTTCATCCATTGATACAGGGTTGGCGGTTGATCCTGACTTAGCGTTGTTAGATGATGCGATCGCACCAGACCTGACTAGTCAAATCGACTTTGATGAAGATATTACCGTTATCCAAACTGATGAACCGTCTGAGTTAGATCAGCTAGAAGATGCTATCTCCTTTGATGAAGACGAAGATATCACCGCAATTCAAATCGACGGTGATGTCAACCAGGGAGTTGATATTGATATCAGTGATCTAGAAGAAGAAATCACAGCCATTCAAACTGATGGAGCCTTTGACTTAGATCTACTAGAGGAGACCACCACATCTGATGAAGCAATCACAGCCATTCAAACTGATGACGCCTTTGACTTAGATTTGCTAGCGACAGCCACCGGGTCTGATCATGATTCTGAGCCTGGCAACAAAGAACTCTTAGGTACCGAGGACAGCGATAGTGAAGAGCCCTTTGAATTGCCTTTGTTCGAGGAAGACAATTCAGACAATATCACTGCCGAGTTGTCAGCAGCCCCTGCATCGTTAAATCTAGATTTAGGATTAGAGGACATTGATGAGAGTTTTGGCTTACTAGCGACAGGAACAGATCGTAGTCAGTCTGTGGATGCGACCTCAGACGATTTGACTGATCCATCTGAACTACCCCAGCTTGAAACTGAGAACGAACTTTTTAGTTTTGATTTAGCTGCTGGCCCCCAATCAGATGAAGTGGAAACCGCTGATTTATTCGCCGACGCATCGTTTACAGGAAAATCCACTGACATTGAAGACACCATAGAGCCCCCATCTGTCTTCAACATTACTGCTGCTGAAACAGCCGATTCCCTTCCCGGGCCTGATCAAACCACTGATGAGAATCTGGCTGAGGCTAATCAAATCGCTGATGACTGGTTGTTTGGCCAGGCTACCACTGGAGAAATTGTAGATAATACGCCTTCATCGTCTTCGGGGCCTCTAAATGCGCTGCCAATAGCCCCAATGGGGGTTGCCGATGAGCTACCAGAGGCAACGGTCGAAACGCTATTTGGCGACAGCCTTGCAGCTGAGAATGAACCGAGTGATGAGGGGCCTGATGGTGATACCGTGGCCTCTTTATCTGATTTACTTCCTGATGATCAAACCTCTGATATCGTCGAAGATTTTCCCGATAATGTCCCAGACGATGTCTACATTCCGGCCTCAACCGACGAAGACTTGCTCAACCTGGTGGAATCGGGAACTGAGCAAAGGTTACTGATTGACTTTGATGATGGACCTTTAGTTGAGCAACTGGACGAAGACTTACAAAGGCTTGCTGGTGAGGATAATTTTTCACCTGACTATAGTGTTGAAGTCGATGAAGCTCTCGAACCTTTAGATCAAAATACGTTGGAAACGATTGTTAGAGATCTAAACCTGGAAGATGTAGATTTTGATACTGAATTAGGAGCAGAGCTGACAGGTGATGAGGGGCTAGAGGAAATTGGAGCAAGTGTTAATCAGACAGAAAACATCAACCCTGAGAGAAACGCTGATGTATTGCCACAAGTCAGTGAAGTAAGTACAGATCATGATCTCTTTGAAGGATTTGCCACCGATATCGTTGATGTTGATGACCCATCTGAGGATGAACTCGATATTGCCTCCATCACCTCATCGTTTGTGGAAGATGCTGAACCAGAAACTGAAGATCTAGATCTTCTAGGATTAGTGGTCGACCCGCTCACTGATGATTTCAACGATGATTTGAGTGATTCTCTGGCCGATGAGTTAAGTGGGTTAAGCGAACAGTCTAATGCCCTATCTCAAGCATCGACAGAAGAAATGCTTGAGATAGGGCTATCTGATTTAGAAGCCCCTGTAATTGACCCAGCTGAGACACCTGAAATTCCTGCTGTACAAGAAGCAGAACCGCAATTAGATTCAGCCTCATTACCGGATGTACCGCCAGATTTTGAGGCCAGCGTCCCCTTAGAAGAAGACATTGACAACTCGCCAGAAGCAGACGATTTTTTACAAGCCGAACAGGAAGCCTTTTGGCAAACAATGGCTGAAGATCAAAGGCCCGAGTCGTTTGTTGCCCCAATATCTGATAGTCCCAATGTTTTGGATGTAACTGACAATGTAGAAGCTGATCTGACATTTGAGGTGGCGTCAACCTTGGAGCAGTCTGACGACGGAGCTTTTGATGATACAGCAGTGACCTTAGAGCAAGCTGACGATGTCGCTCCTGACCTGACATTTGAGACAGCAGCAACCAACGATGACACAGATAATTTGCTGCTTTTAGACGAACTACCGTCATCTAGTAATGACCTGGTAGATGAGAACGATCTTGATTTAGGGGATCTCGATCAGCTCTTTGGGCAATCTACGCTGCCTGAACTAGAGGCGCTTGATCAGGATGTGCCCGCTATTAATGACCTACAGACTACGGATCCCTTGGCGGAGTTTGGGCTAGATATGGAGGCACCGCCGTCCGAAGGTTTGATATCTGAGCCTGAGGCTTTTATTCCTGATGTGGCCCCACCGTCAGGGCCGGTAGCTGAGCCTGTGTTGCCCGTCATTGAACCGATTGCCCCCGTTATTGAACCGATTGCAGATGATAGTGTTACTGCTGAGGCTGTTGCTACACCAGCGTCACCGATAACGTCACCACCAGACCCCATAGTAGATCTTGAAGGGAATTGGTTCTTGGGGTTAGATATAGGCTCAACCGGATTATCAGCGGTCTTAATGAATCGTCGTACTGGCCAGGTCTATCCTCTTTATTGGCAAGCTGGTACAGACGATACCAAGCATTTTCGATTACCGGCTTTGGCTGTCATGACAGTGGCTCAAGATACCGTAGCGGTTGGTTATGATGCCTTGGGTGACTTTGAGGACTTGCTAGATACGTTTGGGTCAAAAAATCCGGAATTAGTAGGCATTAATCGGCTCAAGCTCCTGCTCAAGGTGGCCGTAGGCCATGGGCACACCTTTTCTGAGTCTGAACCTTGGTTGCGTTGGTCAGACTCATTAGAGTTACCCATGCTACAAGTTTTACAGGCTATGGTTGCGCTGCTGAAATACTTAGTTGACCGTGGCCAGGCCGTAGGCTTAGAGAGCAATAGCCTGCAGCATATTTGGGAAAATTTGCAGGGGGTAGTTGTAGGGTATCCAACCAATTGGCCAGATACCTATAGCTTTAATTTGCGCGAAGCGGTTTTATCAGCCGGTTTGATTGACCAACCAGAGCAAATTTTATTTGTAGAAGATGCGATCGCAACCATTCTCTCCGGGCTACCCGACCCCCATGATGTGTCATTAGCAGATACGGTTTCGCTATCACGACAGCCAAGTTTATACAACTGCCAATGGCAAGAAGGCACCGTGGTTATTAGTGGTGGCGCTGTAATGACTGAATTGGGGCTAGTCAACTTGCCCAAAGACTTAACCAACCTCAACTATGCTGATTTTGCTCTACGGGGGTTTGCCTATGCAGGCGATGCCCTCGATCAAGATATTGTTTGTCAGCTCTTACTACCAGCAGAGAAACGCCAGCCATCGACTGAAGCAGATGCTGCCGGTGGTACCACCTGGGATTGGCAAGGGCATCTTACCCTCGAGGAAGCTGATTGGTCGCAGCTCAACGACCTGACTCTACCTGCCGTCGGCCATGTGGACTGGATTCAGCGCTACCAACTTCAGCAGCGGTTATTAGGGTCTAAATTGGGACAGAGCCTACTGGCAGCAGCCCGCCACCTGAAGCTGACTCTACAGCAGCAAAATCAGATGCACATAACCTTGGCGGGTCAACGTTGGCTGATTAAACGACGTCATCTCGAAAATCTCATCTTTTTGCCCTATATCCAGCGGATCAATCGCTATTTGAATGTCCTGTTGAGCCATCACACTGTGGATACCCAAGCCATTAAACAAGTAATTTGTACCGGTGGTTCCGCATCTTTACCCGCTATTGCTCGCTGGCTACGTCAAAAGTTTCCCAATGCCACCATCATTCAAGATACATATGCTAGTGAGTTACCCCATAGCTGTAGTCGTGTGGCGTATGGATTAGTCAATCTGGCCCGTTACCCCCAAGTCCTAAATGTGACTCGGCAACAGTATAGTGACTATTTCTTACTGATGGAATTACTACGGGTATTTCCTCAACAACCACTACCAGTGGGCGCAATTATGCATCTGCTAGAACAGCAGGGCATTAATACCCAAGCTTGTCACTTACATATCTTGGCCTTACTAGAAGGACATTTACCGCCAGGACTGGTACCAACATCAGCAGATCGGGGGTTAATTGGCGATCGCACAGCTGATTTACCCACGTATCGAGCATTACTACAAACACCACTGTTTAGTAAACGAGTGACTGAATCAGGTGGCCAAATTTATATTCCTAATGAAGCGCAGGCAGAGCGTTTGCGTACTTACATCAATCGTTTATTGGTTGATAAGGTACAAACATTGGAAGAACCATTAATTGCCCATCTTGAAGCCCTGGTTTAATTAACAAATACATGAGCTAAAACCCGTCCTTTAATTTGCCATAGGACTAAAGCGACATTGACAATATTGCTAAGTTGAAATATTACTCAACTGTCTGGCGTATAGAGGCTAAAATTAAGATACTTAGCAAAAAAGAGGTTAGGAATTCCTAACCTCTTTTTTGCTAAGTCTAATGATATTTCTGAAATAGATTTCAGATTGCTATTTCATAGACTTTATTTAAATACCTGAAAATACTTGAATAGATCTTAAATTGCCCCCATAGGTAGTAAAGATCTAGTCTTCCTCATCTACATCTTTACTATCACCCAACTGAATTAAATGAATGTGCTTGTAGCCTAGTTTAATTTCAAACTCATCACCTGGCTTAAGCCCCATTTCTTGGGTGTATGTAGAACCAATAACAATTTGACCATTCTTGTGAACACTCACTCGATAGGTAGGTTCACGCCCACGACCATCTTTAGTGCTTTCTGGTCCTAAAGGGATGCCTCTAGCTGCCAACAATGCGTCATAAAAATCAGTAAGATTCACCCTCACTTGCTTATCTTTAGTAATGCTGTAATATCCGCATTCCTTAGCTTTCTCTCGCTTGGGCAAATGCGTTATTTCTTTCATTTTCTGAAGTAACGCTTTCCCTGTTAGTGGCGTAGTTTTAGTATCAGCCATCGATTTGAAGATTTAATAGTTAGGTCTAGAAAGAGGCTATAGAGGCAATTTTCTGGAGCTAGGACACAAGTGCTCTCGACTTTTAGCTTATGCAAAACAAGTTTTGAACGAGAGGTTTTGATTATAACAGACAAAAAACCTGTTTATCTAGAAGTATTTAAAGGGCAGTCCATATTCAATTCAAATGCCGAATGTTTCTCTATAAAACATATTACTCTAGAGCTTATATAGGTTGAATACAGAGACTCTATTGACAGCAAAGAAGATTGTTAACATCTATTCTTTTAGGCATTAGTTCTAGTAAGCTCTACTTAGAAACTTTTTAAGTATATGGATTGAGCTAATACCTATCTAACGTAAAAAAATAATATTGGATATGTAAAATTTTTCCCTAAATAGTCTTAACCTAAATTTTGCTAAGGGGTTACTTGGATTTTGTTAAGGACATAAACAAAGCCTATCATCTGATTACAGATGATAGGCAATTATGGTGTAAATTCAAATCACTCTTAATTGACAACTGTGTTTCAACCAAAAAATTGCCGATAATGTCAATTCTTTTGAAGTGAATAGTATAAAATTATCGACAGATTCCATAGAGCCAAAATTTATTTAACAATGTTCATAATAAGTTGATTCGTTAGAAACTGAAGCTTATCAAGACTTGAGTAGGGCTATCTTGATAGGCGGTCATCATTAAACTTTCGGCTAGGCTTTCTCAATACTTTAAAGCTTGGTATCCTGTACGTTTTAATTTTCTGATTGTGATATGTCAAAGTCTGATTCAGTAGAGCCTTCTAATACGTCACAATCGCCAGCAACACAGAGCGAGGAACCCGGCTTTGGTTGGAATACCTATGCTGAACGCATTAATGGTCGATTTGCTATGGTGGGCTTTTTAGCTCTATTACTGCTTGAATTGTTTACTCGGCAAGATTTTTTCACATGGCTAGGCATGCCTTAGTCGCCTGTTTCATGACGCGCTACTGAACGGTCATTTGATAACTACCCTGCCCTCTTTGGTCATAGGCATTGACAATGACTTTATATTGGCCTGTGTAGGGTAATTCTATTTGAATCGTAGAATTGCTATTATTTTGAGCGCTATCGTCATTTTCAGCTATTTTGTTGCCTTGGTTGTCGATTAATAGTAAATAGGCATCAAATTCCTGACTGTTGAGGCTGATGGTAACAGTTTGTCCTTGCTGACCGCTAAACGAATATTCGTCGTAAAGACTATTGTCTGTAAGACGGTCGTCTTGATTATTGAGTATGCCATTTTCGCTTAGAAGATATCTGCTATGACTGTTTAAGCTATCAATGCTCAGTTCATAGGGACCTTGTTCACTGGCACCATAAGAATTCGCAAAAACAAAGTAG
>JAHQVZ010000316.1 GCA_019634055.1 Leptolyngbyaceae cyanobacterium MAG.088 | reverse complement strand
GTAGTGATTCTGCCTCAGTTGCTGCCTGGGTTGATAGTTTTCGGATGGCAACTTCATTCTGGGTCAGAGAATTGGTTACCTTTCCAGTAGAGTCTTTTACTCTCTTTGTGGTGAGTCGTAAATTCTCAATAATTGAGTTAAACAGGTCAGCTACAATACCTACGTCACCCTCAGATAGCTGGGCTCGAACCCGCAGGTCTCCGTCTGCTGCATCGCTAACGTCTTCCATCAATTGGGCGATTTCATTCTCTAGCTCTGCCCGTTGGCGCTCTTGCTCTTGGGCTACAGTAGTTTGTTCTTGAAGCAAGGTCTGCAACTGGTTAAGCAATGAATTAAAACCTGCCCCTAAAGTTTTGGTCTCCACTGTGCCAACTAGAGGGGCTCGAACATCTAGTTGGCCATCTGCTGCTGTTGCTGCCGTCGAGGTCAAAGATTTCAGAGGAGAGGCTAACTGTCTCGCTAAAAAACTCAATACTATAGTAGCTAGAAGTGCCAGAGCTAGCGTTGTCACACCAAATGTTCGAATTAAATCATTACCTGCTGCATTTACCTCTGTCTCGTTAATAACCGCAAGCGCTACCCAATTTGTCCCTGGGACAGTGGTCATACTGTAATAAATACCGTTCAGGTTAAAGAGTGAAGATAGATATGAGCCAACATTCTCCTGATTAACTTTTTCTAGCTCAATTTCTAGATCAGGTAGTTCTACCGCTGCACGGATATCTGTAATAATTTCATTAACAGGATAGTCAGGCGTATTTAGGGCATTATCCAATTCTCTGGCAATCACATTAATGGACTCATTTCCTAATAAAGACTCGGCCTCAACTTGCGTGCCTTCTGAAGAGACAATTGCAACAGGAGTACCTGAATTTGCATCTAAAATTTCAATAACTTGATTGTCCTGTAAGATGCCCGACAACAGCTTTGTTAGTTCTGTATGGAGTGCCTCAACCGGGGCTAAGGTTTTAATTACGCCTAGAAAATCGTTAGTACTCGGGTCCAAAATAGCCTGAGATATTTCGATTCCATCAATGCCAGCTGACTCATCGCTAACAGCTGAACTGACAAAATAACCTTTCTGACTTGCAACCTGCCACCACTCCTCATCTCGTTGGACAAAGTCTGAGGTGACGTTACTATAGGCCACGTTAAAGCCATGACGCTCAGTAAAGAAAATCTCGCCAAATCCCTCAACTAAAGCAACATCTTTAAGATATTGATTTAAAGCAGCATTTGGGGTTAAGAGCTTAGTCTTAGAAAATGATGCTTCTAAGGCATCAATGGGTGTAGTATGCCAATTTTTGCTTACAGCTTTATTTGCACCAGTCACTAATGCCTGGCGAACCGATGGATTTAAACCAATCACTTCTGGAATTTTTAGCGTATCTACTACAAAGACATTGGCCGCCTCAGCAGCTAACACTGATTCTATTTTAAGGTCTTCCAGTGCTCGCGTTTGAGCCTTTTGCTTTACCGTAAAGAATTCGACACCTCCTGCTACGATCAGTGGGATCAATGCCGTTGGCAACACATACATGAGAAGACGTTGAGTAAGTGTTTGCCCTTGGTTACCTTTCGATTGAGTTTGGTTGTGGGATGCGCCAGACAAACCGTCTTTAACCAGAGAGGGAGCCTCAGTCAAAGGTTGATTTTGATTTACAGAAGAAGAGACCATAATCATTCAAGATGATAAGCAATAAAGAAAATAGAAAACAGAAACTTGTTCTAGTTCTTAAGAACTACTTGTATGAACGTATAAAGATTTCGCACTACAGACAGCATCAACATTTAGAAGGAAGAGACTTTCATCTTGCCACTGAAACTGTCCTTGCAAATATGGTGCAAGCCCTGGCACTATTCCCTGAAATGGGGGCATTAGTTCTTCCGGATTCATCCGTAACGTACCTTGAATCTGAGGAACATGTAGCCCTAGAAATTGGGAATTAGATTCTTGACCATCGCCTAACATAACTTCAACAACAATAATATCGTATTGCCGAGAACGAATATCCTTTTGAGGTACTTCTATTAATTTAGAGAGGTCAAGCGCCCACAAAATTTTACCTTGATGACTCATTAGACCCAGCACAGAAGTAGGCATATTTGGAATGGGTGAAATCTGATGAGCTGAAATTCTGAGGGTTTCTACAACCTGTATCAAAGGTATAAGTGCAGTTAAGGATGAGCCAAGGTGAAATTTTAGATATAATTCTCCTGTTTTAGCTTGGGGTTCAAATACATCAGGCAGTAAAGCTTGAAGCCGTTCGATCGGTGTTTGCGTCGTCTGCATGGGTCAATAATAAGTATCAAAAGGCGAAATACAGGATTAGGCAACACCAGGGCCAAGGAAATAGAATATAAGCTACACTATGCACCAAGCGAAACATGTCACACTACATCAACAAGTTTTTCTTTTGTTCAGGGCTTGATTGCATAAGCTACGATTCCTTGTCTTTTAACCTAGGGTTAATCTATTTTGCGAACTTTGTCTGTGCAATCAACAGCAGAAATATGGGTTGTTTCGACTCTGTTGTTGCAATTCTTGAATAACATCCAGCAGCAGCATAAGATAAGCCTGACTAGACGTTTGCTGAACCCTACATGTCTGAATTGTTCCGAGCATAATAAAGCTTCTAAAGCATCCTTATTACTGCGTAAGTAATTGTGGAAGTACTTGTAGATTGCCCAACTGCATCATATGAGTATCAAAATATCTGTTTAGTAAAAAATCTGTTTCACGTGACAGGCTATTTGGATCTGCATAAATAGGGCCAAGTCTTTAAGCTTTTTTACTTGGGGCATCATACCGTGTAATCCCTGAATTATTGAATTATGTAAAATCATCAATTCGTAAAAGTCTTATCTAGAAACCTTATATTTCCAACAAAATAATTAATCCCGAATTTTAGAGGGAATTATATTCTCACACTACACATCCGGAAAAGCCCGACGGATTTTATTTGACCTGCAATTCAATATTGCATCTCAGTCCATTTACAGTAAGGACATGTAACCCAAATGGTTTTTGAAAAGCTTCGAAAAAATGGTCTGCCACGCAGAAAATTCAACACATTACTAGGCCTGGCAGGATTAGGTCTGGCATTAACGGTCTCTGCTTGCATACCAAAAGCTACTGTTGAGAATAATCCTGTGGCCAACAGTAGCAACAGTACGGGCAAGATGCCAGAGGAAATCAGAGTGGGTTATCAGGTGATTCCCAATGCTGAGTTATTAGCAAAGTCCCAGGGGATGGTTGAAGAAAACCTTCCGGGGGTTGAGGTAGAGTGGGTGCAGTATAGTTCTGGTGGTGATGTCAACCAGGCTATGATGGCAGGAGAAATTGATTTAGGGTTGGCTGGCTCTGTTCCCGTTTCTACAGGCATTGCCAATAATCTGCCTTATCAGGTTTATTTCATCCATGACATTATTGGTGAGAACGAGGCGCTTGCTATCAAGCCTGAATCCGGAATTGTCCGACTTGCTGATATGAAGGGGAAAACGATTGCAGTACCATTTGGTTCAACAACCCACTTTAGCCTCTTATCAGCCTTACGAGAAAATGGGGTAGATGCTGCGGAAGTAAAGATTGTTGATATGTCGCCGGACGAAACATTGGCAGCATGGCAGCAAGGCACCATTGATGGAAGTTTTATATGGCATCCAGTTCTGGGTAAGCTTCAAGAGGACGATGGTATTGTGATTACATCAGCCAAGCAATTAGCTGATGAGGGCATTATCACTGCTGATTTAGCTGTTGTTCACCAAGATTTTGTCAGCCAATATCCAGAGGCCGTTGAGAAATATGTCATGGCACTAGATGAAGCAGTTGACTTCTATCGGGCAGACCCAGAAGCGGCTGCGCAGGCTATCTCAGATGAACTTGGGTTAGCACCTGAGCAAAGTCTCAGTGCAATGAATGAGTTGGTTTGGCTCAGCGCTAAAGAACAAGCAAGCATTAAATATTTAGGAACATCGGATGCATCTGGTGCGTTGGGTAAAGTGCTATTAGAATCAGCTGAGTTTATGGTCACTCAAGGTGCTATTGAACAAGCGCCTGAACTAGCAAGCTATAATGCTGCAATCTACAATAGTGCGGTCAATTCAGCTGGTGGAGCTGTAGCCGCCAAGTAGCTAACTCAACTTTTTTGGATAAGTCGCTTTCGTAGGGAAAATGAAGCCTGATTAGTATTACGAGAGTTGCTGTTAGGTTTAGTAAAACATCAATGGGCTAACGAAATCGTCGTTAGCCCATTGATGTTTTATCCCAAAATGTTGAAATGTCTTCATGTAGTATATCCTAGGGAGAAGCATACACTTCTCCCTAGGATATACTGCTGTTTAATTAAACCAATGTAATAGTTTTTATGGGAGCAAAGCTCAAATACATGCAAGAACCAATAATGTTCTTACTCCGCTGAGGACGTCTCGATTGCTCTCGTGCTATAGGTTTGAAATCAGGTGTTTTCTGGCCTTAGCAGCCACATATAAACTCGGCAAAACCTTATATGCTAAGCGACAGAGCGAACTGCATCAACCAGCTCTTGTTCAGTACAAGGCTTGACTACATAGGCAGCCACACCTTGTTTTTTAGCCCAATTCTGGTCCATTTTTCGATCTTTAGTTGTACAGGCCACTACCGGGATCTCTGCAGTGTCTGGTTGGCGTTTGAGTTCACGACACAGTTCTAACCCTGTGAGTTCAGGCATGACTAAATCTGTTACAACAATGTCTGGCTTACTGACTTTGACCTTTTCAAGGGCATCAGTACCACTTTCAGCAGTAGTGACGTTATAGCCGGCTCGTGATAGATAGTTGGACATCAAGTCTCGTTGAGCCTGCATGTCATCAACAACAAGTACGTTTTTACCCATGGGGTACTCCTTAGGAAATGAAAAAAGATAGATAGGAAGAGATTTTTAGAATGCACACTTAGGCTGCCCAGTGTTTTCTAAGTAGCAACAACAACGGCAAGATGCTCTTCAACAATGGCAAGTAAATCAGCTTTGGTAAAAGGCTTAGTCAGGTAATCAGTGGCCCCAGAGGATTCGGATTTGGCCTTGTCTAAGACGCTGGTATTACTACTAACCATGATAATGGGCACCTTTTTGAATACGGCACTACGGCGCAGGATTTCACATAGGCGATTGCCGTTGATCCCGGGCATAGAAACGTCCATCAAAATCAAATCTGGTTTCATGGAAAACAATGTGGACATTGATTCCATAGGATTTTCAACGGTGGCAACCTCAAATCCTTCTGTCCCAAGGTAGCCTTGGATTGTTTCCAGCATTGCTGGACTGTCATCAATACAAACAATCTTGTGAAAGTTTTTAGGGATTAGGGATGCTGCTGGGGGGGAAATGCTTGTTGCCTTTAAAGGCTGGGTATTGGTTAGAACTGGAATTTTGGGTAGCTTGTTGTAAGGAGGTGCTGGAGTTTCTAACGTAAAGTACTGCTGTTGTATATACGGATTTAGTAGTTGGGCAACTTTCAATGCATTTTGTTTCAGATATGATGCTAATTGTTGGATGCTGTTGCCTTGCATGAGTTGAGCGAGTGCTCGAAGTAATGACTGACTCAACATGCCGTTGGGCACAGGTTGGCTGAGCTTACTCGGATCAGGGCAATAGGGTCTTTGGTGTGGAGAGGTAACCGTTGGATTCAGCTTTTGCCATGTTTTGAGCTGTTCTTCTAGTTGATTGATAATTGCTGAAAAAGTTGCAATATCTGGGCGATTCGACACCTGCTCTAACCACGTATGCCTTGCCTGTTTCAACCAAAATAACGATTCCAGAGCATCTTTAGACAGCTCTAACTTAATGGCTTGGTTGGCATGACTATCTAAGTTCCCTTCTTGATAAAGCTGATCGCTTGCTTCGTAGAGTAATAATCCTTGATTGATTGGTGGTTCAGCACTTTGAAGATCGAACTCTAATTTTTTTAGACTTTCTTCAGGCACCTTATATCCTAATTTGTTCAGGCAATACTTTAATGTTTCGAGCGTTTGTATAGAATGAGCGGCATATTGCAGGTGACCTTCTTTGACAAAAACATTCCAGATAATACCATTGCCATTCACCTGTAAACATCCACTCTGCTTTGATTTAGCAATATCACAACAAAGCTGAATTCCATTAAAATTATCGACCATTGTTAGCTCCTTAATCAATTCAGTAAGTTGATAGCTTTGCTGGAGTGTGCTTATGAACTTAAATTAACTACTAATCTCATGTAATCACTAAGCCCATAATTGGCACTTTTTATAAAGATTTCAGCAACTTTAAAATGGGTAAAAAATTAGATGTCTAAATTTAGACTGCCCTTGTATTAGCTGCCTTCAACAGTTACTTAAAACAATCAAGAGTTTCGATGTATTTGGTAAGTGATTTTATAGAGTGTCTTATTCATGTATTGAGCCAAAATAAAAGTCCCCGCCTTTAGGCGGGGACTTTTTTGCTTACAATCCTTCCCCCTTGAAAGAGAAAGACTTTAAGTAGAGATAATTACTTGTCGTCTAGAGCCGCAATACCGGGTAAAGTCTTACCTTCTAGCAACTCAAGGCTGGCACCACCACCAGTAGAAATGTGGCTCATTTTGTCAGCAACGCCCACTTTCTCGACGGCGGCAACGGAGTCACCACCACCGATGATGGACATGCAACCTGTTGCAGTAATATCAGCCAGAGTATTAGCCACAGCTTCGGTGCCGGCAGCAAATTTCTCGAATTCAAATACACCCATGGGGCCATTCCAGATAACGCCTTTGCAGTCAGCCAGAGCTGCCTGGAATACCTTGATGGAATCGGGGCCGATGTCTAGACCCATCCAACCATCGGGGATAGCGTCAACGCTAACAGTCTGAGCATTGGCATCAGGAGCAAAGTTGTCGGCAACAACTACGTCAGTGGGTAGCAACAACTCAACACCTTTCTCTTTTGCCTTAACTTCCAGGGCCTTGGCTAGCTCTAGCTTATCTTCTTCTACCAGAGACTTACCTACGCTTAGACCTTGGGCCTTGTAGAAAGTGAAGATCATGCCGCCACCAATGAACAGCTTGTCTACTTTCTCAAGCAGGGTTTCGATAACGCCAATTTTGGAGGATACCTTGGACCCCCCGACGATGGCTGCGAAAGGGCGCTGGGGGCTGTCAACAGCGCTTTGTAGATACTGAAGTTCCTTCTCGATTAGCAAACCGCTAACGGAGGGGCTGAGGTATTCGGTGACGCCAGCAGTAGACGCGTGGGCACGGTGAGCAGTACCGAATGCATCGTTAACATACATGTCAGCAATGGAGGCGAGGTTCTTCGCGAACTCAGGGTCGTTGTCAGTTTCTCCTTTGTAAAAACGTACGTTTTCTAACAGAGCAACCTGACCATCGGACATACCGTTTACCGACGCTTTGACAGCATCACCGATGCAGTCGTCACACTTGATTACATCCTGGCCTAGCAGCTCGGATAAGCGAACAGCGACGGGCGTTAGACGCATCGCGTCAACGACTTCGCCCTTGGGACGACCGAAGTGACTGCAAAGAATCACTTTAGCGCCCTTGCTGGTCAAGGCTTGGATGGTGGGCAGAGCGGCCCGAATCCGGGTGTCGTCAGTAATTTTGCCCTGATCGTCAAGAGGCACATTGAAGTCTGCCCGCATCAGCACGCGCTTGCCTGACAGATCAGCCGCGGACAAATCAGTTACGGATTTCTTTGCCACAGAACTATCCTCCTTATCTCCTAATGCAGTTTTGTAACGTTACGTACGTCCCACTTCAAAGCTAGGGCAAGCTTGATTACCCTAGACGTAAAGCGTTAATACATTTTCTTTACTCAATAGGTATTATCGCTTATTGCGGCTCGGATTTTTGATCGAAGTCTAGGGTTTTCCCACACCATGTTTAAGAATGTTCTATTTCCGATAGATGCCAGTCCAGAAGCGCAGCAGGCGGCATTGAAGGCGGCTGAATTAGCCAAACATCATCAAAGTCATTTGATTTTGCTATCGGTCGTTGAATCCTCTAATGGACATAATGCTCATCCTGAGCAAACCTCGCCGGAGGCGGTGGCGCAGCTGCTGGAAAAGGCGAAAACTGTATTTGCCAGTCAAGGGATTGAGACGGAAGCGATTGAGCGTGAGGGTAATCCGGCATTTGTGATTTGTGATGTGGCGGATGAAATGGCGGCAGATCTGATTGTGATGGGCTGCCGTGGTATTGGTTTAACGCCGGAGGGCCAGTCGGAAAGTGTCAGTGCTCGGGTGATTAATTTGGCTCCCTGCCCGGTGATGGTGGTGCCGTAAGTGGGTTAGTTCGCTGCGCTAGTGAGTGGGTAGTTCGCTGCGCTGATGAGTGGTGATTGAATTCAGAAAGGCCATTTATTTCAGAAAACTATACATCTAACACGACTCACGACTCACCATTCACGACTCACCCGCCGACCGCTAAAATAGATTGCCGAACTCAATCTTACTTGCTATGTCTTCGCCTTCTATTCAGTGGTATCCCGGCCATATTGCTAAGGCGGAGCGTTCTTTAAAAGAGCAGCTGAAGCGAGTGGATGTGGTGTTAGAGGTGCGCGATGCTCGGATTCCTCTGGCTACTTACCATCCAGAGGTGGATGACTGGATTGGGGACAAGGCTCGGGTGCTGGTAATAAACCGGGTAGATATGATTTCGCCGGAGGCACGACAAGTTTGGCAGACTTGGTTTAAGTCCCAAGGGCAGGCTGCCTATTTTACCAATGCAAAACAGGGGAAGGGGGTGCAGAATTTATTGCGGGCGGCCCAGGATGCGGGCAAGGTGATGAATGAACGCCGTAAAAAACGTGGAATGAAGCCCCGTCCAGTGCGAGCGGTGGTGATTGGGTTTCCTAATGTGGGTAAGTCGGCGCTGATTAATCGGTTGCTCAAGCGTAAGGTGGTGGCGAGTGAGCGGCGTGCCGGGGTGACACGGCAGTTACGCTGGGTGCGTATTTCAAACGAGATTGAGCTATTGGATGCGCCAGGGGTTATTCCTTTAAAGCTGAACGATCAGCAGGTGGCGCTAAAGCTGGCGATTTGTGATGATATTGGCAATGCGGCCTATGATACTCAGCTAGTGGCGGCGGCGTTTGTTGGGTTAATTAAGGAATTGGAGTGGCAAGCTGATGGTTATGGGAGTGCGATCGCACCAGCAATGACGTCTCAATTCACCTCCCGCTACGGTGTTGCTTTAACTGCTGAGAGTGGTGAGCGCTATACAGGAGAGTCTTACCTGAGGATCTTGGCCCAGCGGCATAATGATGATTTAGAACGAGCCGCCCATCAGTTACTCAATGATTTTCGTAAAGGTAAATTGGGCAATCTTGTGCTGGAGTGGCCGCCCGTAGAGACTGTAGAAGCAAATCCATGAATTATTGCGGGTGTGTAGCATAGACTTGCTTTCCATGCCAGATTAGCGATGTAAATCTTTAGCGAAGATTAAATTTCCCTAAGTGTTTGGAGTTTGCTACTGAGATAGTATTCGGATCAAACGGGAAAACTTGATGGGTAGTTCTATCCTGAAGGCTTCAACGCTGTTGCTGAGCTGAAAGAAGAACCCCTTTGATGTCATTTCCCTGATTGGAGTCGTGGCTTTAGTTGTTGTATTTAGCCTGTGGATATATCAAAATCCAAGAATATGGCCAAAAAACTCAAGATTTCTATAATTGCTAGTGATTTGTCTAAATCTGGTGCTGGTCGTTGGCAGGGGGCTGTACGTCCTTTTCTGCTGGCTGAGACGGTTAGCCGGTTAGGGCATGATGTAGAAATTCTTGGTTTTACTGATAGCGAAGCCGATGGAGGGTTTCCATCAAAATTTGTCATCAAGGCGATTCCTGGGGGCATCTATCCCAAGTTTTGGGGAGCAGCGCGCACTCTTTTGCAGACAATTAGCGGTGATGTTGTCTATGCTTACAAGCCGAAACCTAGCAGCTATGGGTTAGCTCTTTTGCATCGTTTACGCTACCGTCGTCCCGTTATTTTAGATATTGATGATTGGGAGTTGAGTTGGCACGGCGGAGATGACTATAACTACCGATGGACTCCGCGTAATCTGATTAGAGGGGTACTTAAAACAGATGGCGAATTGCGTAATCCAGATCATCCAGTTTATCTAAGCTGGATTGAAAACCTGGTATCAAAGGCTGATGCGGTTACGCTACATAATCAATTTTTACAAAATCGCTTTGGGGGGACCTATATTCCCAATGGCAAGGATACTGAACTGTTTAATCCTGAGCGCTACAGCCCCGAGGCGAGCCGGGCTAAATATGGCCTGTCAGACTATCGAGTACTAATGTTCCCAGGGGCTCCCAGACCTTATAAGGGGATTGAAGACCTCCTAGCTGCTCTCGATATTTTAAATCAGCCAGATTTACGGCTGGTTATTGTAGGAGGTAGTCCCTATGATGACTACGATCAAATCTTGGCTAAGCGCTGGGGCAAATGGCTGGTTCAGTTACCAAAGTGTGCCTACGAAACAATGCCCGAAGTCGTGGCCGCTGCCCATGTGATTGTAGTTCCTCAGCAGGATCATGATGCAGCTAAGGCGCAGTTTCCTCTCAAATTAACCGATGGCATGGCTATGGCCAAACCAATTCTAGCCACAACTGTTGGTGATATTCCCGAAATTTTAGGAGATACCGGTTATTTAGTCGCGCCTAATTCACCGCAGAAATTAGCCAACATGCTGCAAACTATTTTGAATGATCCAGAACAGGCGGCTAGTCGAGGACGCCTGGCGCGGGAGCGTTGTATTAGTTACTACAGCGTTGATGCCATGGCATCAACCTTAGGCCCTTTGATTCAGCGATGTGTGAATCGGCAGTCTCTGAATCAGTTAGGCTATAAGCAAAAGTATAAACATATGGAGAGTGGTCGATAGCTCTCAAAAGTTTTAAAAAATATCTATAAACCTACTCATACATTCTTTCCGATTTTTATCTACTAAGCGTCTCCTGCCTACTTATTTATGTTTTCTACCCGCTTATTATTGCAGTCGGTTCTAAAGTATCCGGTTCTGTTGTTTTCTACGATACTACTGGGGTTTTCAGGAGCGCTGTTTAATGGTGTAAGTACCTTATTGATTGTGCCGATTTTGTTGGAGTTGCTTGGGCAGTCAGCTCAAGATTCTGATGTACTACCGCCAATTTTAAAGGGATTTATCAGCATATTTGATGGGCTACCAGAAGGGGCCCGTTTACCAGTAATGGCGGCTTCGGTGGTTGCGGTCATTGTGCTTAAAAGCGTCTCAGCCTATGCCAGTTCGCTGAGCGCTGGCACATTAAACCGGAAGCTGGCAATGTCTTTGCGGCGACAAGGGTTAAGACTGCTTTTAGATGTGGACTTGGGCTATTTTTCTCGGACCAAAATTGGTGATTTAATCAACCAATTAAATGTAGAGGTTAATCGCACCACCATTGCGATTAGGAATCTGGTCCGCATCGCGGTGGTGATAATTACGATCGGGGTTTTTCTTTGCTTACTGTTACTCACATCCTGGCAGCTAACCCTGATTTCAATTGTGACCTTGGGGTCGGTCACCTTGTTAAATCAATTTATAGTTAAACGATCTAAGTCCCTGGGTAAAGAACTATCTAAAGTCTCTAAGGCTTATTCGTCTCGTGTTTTTGAGGTTCTGTCAGGGATTCGTTTAGTCAAAGCCACGGCTAATGAGGAACGAGAATATCAATATCTAGATAAAATTATTATTGATCGAGAAAAGGCTGAGTTTAATTCCCAGCTAATTTTTGCTGGTATTGGTCCCTTTAACGAAATTATTAATATTCTGGCGCTGATTCTGATTGCTGTTTTGGGTCGCTTGGCATTTAGCAATCAGCTGGAAGTGTTTTCATCATCTTTGCTCACGTATCTGGTGATTTTATTTAGAATGCTGCCCTATATTGGTCAGCTGAATAGTCAACGTAGTACTTTAGCTAATACTTCTGCGAGTGTGGAGGTGATTACAGCACTGCTTCGTCGGGATGATAAGCCGTTTATGCCGCGCGGGGCTAAACCTTATCGATCTCTAGAAAAGGGAATTCACTTTAACCAGATTCGTTTTAGCTATCCAGGCCATGACCAGGAAGTTTTGCAGGGCATTGATCTGTTTTTGCCTAAGGGGGAAACGCTTGCGCTGGTTGGGTCTTCCGGTGCTGGTAAATCTACACTCGCAGATTTGTTGCCTCGATTTTATGATCCGACAGATGGCACCATTGAATTGGATGGAGTGGATCTAAAAACCATTGATCTTAATAGTTATCGATCTAATTTAGGGATTGTTAGTCAGGAAACGTTTTTGTTTAATGCGTCAGTGCGGGCAAACTTGCTATATGGTCGCCCTGATGCCACCGAAGAAGAACTTATGGCCGCTGCGAAACAGGCCAATGCCTATGAGTTTATTGATAATTTACCCCAGGGGTTTGACACCATGATTGGTGATCGAGGGGTATTGCTCTCGGGGGGGCAACGTCAGCGGTTAGCTATTGCCAGGGCTCTATTGCAAGACCCGGATATTTTGATTTTGGATGAGGCAACGAGTGCTTTAGATACGGTATCAGAACGTTTGGTGCAAAATGCCATTGATGATCTCAGTCGAAATCGTACAACATTAGTTATTGCCCACCGGTTGTCGACGGTTTATGACGCTGACCAAATTGCTGTTTTGGATCGAGGCAAGGTTGCTGAGGTGGGCACCCATATGGAACTTTTAGAAAAACGAGGGGCCTATGCCAAACTCCATGCAATGCAGGCCAGTAAGAATATGCGTGAGCATACTAATGGCAGCGGTACGCTTGTGTCTAATGTTTTGCCTGTCTACCGTAAGGCGATTGGTAAGTCATCCTATGAGTTGAGATCGCAGCTGAATTCTATGATTGGCTTGTTAGCCTTAATTCAGGATGAAGTGGATGATCCGTTTGAGCAGGCAGAACTGATGACCCATGCCCAATCTATTGCTGTTGAGCTGCTTGGGGTGGTCGAAAATCTAGAGTCAATTGCTAAACCTCTATACAAGGCGAAACCGGCTGAAACATCTAGCCCCACAGTGTCCACCTCCTAATTCCTAATGTAGTATTCTTTTCATTGGTTTTTGCTAGAAAATCTTTTGGCTCTGTATTTTTGATGTGATTCTCTATACTTAATTACCCCCTAAGGTCCTATGAAGCGTGGCATATATACCCTGGCAAATGATGTAGTTTACGATCAGCTAGTCGCTCTACTCAATAGTATTGAGAAAAACTCAGGCCATATTCCGGTCTGTGTGATTGCCTATAACGAAGAGATTGAAAAGGTTTCTGCTGAAGTCGCTCAGCGAGATAATGTTTCGCTACTAGATGATCCAGACTTATTCAAATTTTGGGAAGATTTTTCGCTACGGGTATGGCAAACCCATCCGACAGCTATAGAGCAGTGGAAAGCCTCAGGCATAAAAACCAAGTTTTATCGAGTGGGAGAGAACCATCGTTATGTCTCTTTTGATCAGCAAGCACCGTTTGAGGAGTTTATCTACTTGGATGCAGACACTCTAGTACTACAGCCGCTAGATTTTATGTTTGAGCGCTTAAATCGTGCAGATGTTGTGGTTTATGACTTTCAGTTTAAAGATCTCAGTCATATTTTTAATGTTAATTCCAACAAGCTGACGACAGTATTTTCTGAGGAACGACTAAAGCGAGATATTTTTTGCTCTGGTTGTTATGCTTCTAAGCGAGGCCTGTTTTCTAAAGCAGAGCTAGACCATGTGGTAGATACCCTAGGTCAGGGCAATTCTGACGTGCTCTATATGGGGGCTCCTAATCAGTCGCTGCTCAATTACATGGTGCAGATTAATAACCACAGTGTTCATAACGTGGCGTTGGAGTGGCGTGCTGAAGGTAAAGCCACTGGCAATGCGGTTTCATCCAAACATTTTGAAGAAAAAGACGGTTTGGTTTATGACCATGGTAAATTGCTGAGCTATCTCCATTTTATTGGGTTGTCATCAAAGATATTTCGCCGTGTTTGCAATGGTGAGAACCTTGATTTTCCCTACCGTCAAACGTTTTTACACTATCGTTATTTGCATGGGCCTCTGCCGGAGTTTGAGGGGGAGCCTAAGCAGTATAATCAGCCCCCATCGTTACAAAAGCGGCTGATGAAAAAGATTGGACTGGCCTAAGGAGGATAGATTAATGAGTGGCCAATCGACAAGAGGCGTTTATATTGTTGCCAATGAGAAGGTGGGGGAAAATGCGATCGCACTTCTCGCTAGCCTACGTCGTCATGACCCGCATGTACCGGTGTTTATGATTCCGTTCAATGACGATTACCAACCCCTATTCCAGAAGCTACAATCACTTTACCAGGTGCAACTATTTCCAGACCTACCATTCTTAGCCACCTTTACCCAAAAAATAAGCGAAATTTTCCCCCGTGATTTCTTGGCCCTACCTAACAAAATGAGAAAGTTGGCTGCCTGGTTTGGCCCCCTGGACGAGTTTCTATATATTGATACTGATATTCTCTTTTTTGAGCCTGTTTCCGACACCCTAGCCTATCTAAATCAGGCAGATTTTATTTGTTGTGACTATCACTTTAAGGGCCGCCAGCTGAAGGATGTGTTTTCCCCTAGCGTGATTGAGCGAGGTATTTTTCCAGAAAATATTATCAATTCTGTTTTCAATAGCGGTCTTTGGGGGGCTAAAAAAGGCACCATAACCCTGGAGCAGATGTATCAGCGATTAGAGGAATGTGCTCAAAATCGAGACTACTTTGATTTTTCCGGTGGCACTACCGATCAGCCGATTATGAACTATCTGGTGCTCAACAGCATTGATAAACGTTTAAATATTACCCAAGTAAACCCGAATGAACCCGGTAGTTGGGGGGGGATGAAGCACTTTGTTACCCGCGATCAGGCTCTCTACGATGGCGACACCCGACTGCGATATTTGCACTGGGCTGGTACTCCTATGGGTCCTGGGGGACCCTATCGAGACCTTTGGGAGCACTATCGTTATTTGGATGAGCCCGATGCTCGTAAACCGGCAGGAGATCAAGGCGTGACAGTGACGTCTCAGCCTATGAATCGATTGAAACAAGTTATCCGTCGTTTTACCCAACGGATGAAGAAATAAACCCTATTGCCCATTGCCCATTGCCCATTGCCCGGTGGGCTGTGCCCACCCTACGCCTATGACTCCTCCCAGCTGTTCACTATCCATCATGGTGGCCCGTACCGATATTCCCTTCATGATGGAGACGATTCCCCATTTGGTGCGGACCAGTCACTATCCGTTTGTGGAGCGAGTGTTATTTCTGGATACAGCACCTCTGACCGGGGATAAGGTGGGACGACCCGGTATTGGTACCCTGGAGCAACTGCGAGACAACTGTGCTCAGCTGATGTCCATGGGATTAGTGGATCGACTGGTGGATATGGACTACAACGATGCCTATCGTCAGCGGGTTTATAAAAAACACTTTGGGGCTGTTCCTAAACCCACCCACAATTGGAAGGGCTACCCTATTTTAGGTACTATTTTTTCCTTGGAAGAAACCGTTGGAGACTATGTGGTTCACTTTGATAGCGATATGCTGCAATATCAAAAAGATGGCCACAGCTGGATCTCTGAGGGAATGGAGCTGATGGAAAAACGACCTGAGGTGTTATTTGTGCGACCGTTAGCTGGGCCACCGCGGGCCGATGGCACCATGAGTCAACGGGTTCCCTATGAACAAGATGATGGGTTTTATCGGTTTAAGTTTTTTGGTAGTCGTGCCTATCTAATTAAGAAGCAAAGTTTCAATGCATTTTTGCCGGTTCCTGTCCTATGGATGGACTATAAAAATGATTGGTTCAAACAACTTCCCCCCAGGCTGCTTACCTGGCTTAATTATTGGACGGGGCGAGGCAAGCTCGATTCTTGGGAAGTTATGATTTCCCGTGAGTTAGAACGTACCAATGGTTGGCGTGCTACTCTTTCTAACCCTGATGCTTGGACCTTGCATCCTGTAGCTAGGGGGAAAGAATACATTACGGCATTACCTAAAATTATCAGCGCGATTGAACGGGGCGAATACCCTGCAGGGCAAGACGGCTATTATGATTTGAATCTAGACCTTTGGTTACAAAAGGTAGGGGTCTAACATGAGAGACGCACTGTGCAATGCGTCTCTCATGGATCATCATTTTTATGGGGGTCAGCTATTTGATCCTATAGGCAATTTCCTGGTGCCCATCGCCCGCTGAGCATTGTCCACCCTACGCTGCCCGACTAGGATACTGGTGAAGGTACTCTACAAAGTGAGCCCAGTTAAAACTGCGAGGATCCTGCCGAGAACCTGAACGATCAACAGCTGCATGGGTTGTAATCCGTTCTTCAGGAATGGTGGTTTGCGCCATTAACCAAGCTAGGGATTGATATTGAGCATCTGTATACCCGCTATGGGAAGGCGCATTATCCTGGCCATCGGACGGTGTGACTAGGGAGATATGGTAAGCGAAATTATTAACAGATGAGGCGAATTCACTATTTGTTACGGCTGTTTCAGGACCGCTAGGACCATCAAATACAGAGTTACCCGCCCCGTATGCCCTTTTTTCGGGCGGCACGATGTAGATAACAGTGCCATCACGGTCAATAATAGTGTGATAGCTAGACTGGTCTTCGTCACGGGGATGATGGGTCTGAAACGTATTAATGGCGCTACTGGCACTCCATACAGTTTCATGGAGGACGGCCAGATAGTCATGATTTAAGGGTTGACCGTAAGCATCAACAGTAAAGCGTTCTCCATAGTTGGAGGGATCTGCTAGTTCGACGCGTTCAGTAGGTCTATAGCTGAAGCTATTGTCAGCCGTATACATAAACCCATGTTCAACCTTGGGTGTGGCCGGTTCAGGTGAAGGCTCTACGATATCTGATGTAGGAGCGGCTACAACTTGAGGGCCAAAAAATACCTTATGGGTGGTCGCTAACAAGACGGTGACCACCATCGCCAGGCAAAATGCGCTTATATATATCCAAACTTTAAACCAACGATGCTCACCCATGAAAATTTTGCTAAAAAGAACCAGATGGTAGAGTTTATACCTATTGCATTATTGCCAGTTAGGACTATATTGCAACGATTTTTATTCATTCTTCTAGAGTATTTGGTTTATTCCGATTATTGAAGTAGCCAAATAGGCAAATTATCTAAATTTATTAGTGTCATAGGTTCGTTTTTTGGACTGATCGGCTTACCGTCCCTGACGATGGATAAATTGCCGGTAGTACCGTCGATAGGCAATTTCAATCCGTCCACCGTAATCTGCGATCGCAGCCCGCTGACGCCGATACAATCCCTGAAATAGATTAGCAAATAGCAGTGTAACCATGGCTACTACCAAGCCTATGGCCGTAGATACCAGGGCTTCACCGATCCCTGCCGTGACCCCAGAGGCTCGTGCGGTACCCACATCACCAATCTGTAAAGACGATAGGGACTGAATTAACCCCAAAATAGTGCCTAATAGCCCTAGCAGTGGTGCCAGTCCTACCACCGTTTCAAAGATTGTGCTAAAGCGCTTAAGCATGGGAATTTCAGCTTGAACTGCACTTTCCAACGCTAATTGAAATTCATCTGGTGTTGCACGCTCTAAGGAAAGGGCCGCCAAAAAAATGCGCACCATAGGTAATGACTGCTTTTGTTTAAGCTCTTGGATCGCAGCTTTGGGGTGTTGAGCATAGTCCACCAGAAAAGCATTAACGATCCGTTCCTGATGCTGAGAAATCTGCCACCAAAACCAACTCCTTTCCAGAATCAGGGTCACTACTAAAATTGATGCGGCTAACAGTGGCCAAATGACAACGCCGCCAGATGTAAATAGTTTTGCGATCCCCACTTCAGTGCCCTCTCGGTGGTTTGTAACGTTTGGCTTTTTTCAGATCTTTAAAGAAAAAAACAGACAACTGTCCCTGGTGATACTAATCGAGTTTTATGAGCGTTTCAAGACATGTGTTTTTATATAGCATTTTTAATCCTTGTAAACTTATTTGTTGATGACTTTAGATAGGTGTCAAAAACAACTACTTTCACGTCAGGTTTCCAGTAAACATCTACCCAAATAATTAATCAACAATTATTTTCTACTTCTTGAGAAGAAATTAAGTTACCGCTATATCGCTTTCATCTTGAAATGCCTCATGTATGATGAAGTCAATCAATTGAATTTGAATACATGCACATTTTAATTTTCGATTTAATCAACGATTTAAAGATGGTTTAAGTTGGTGCATGGCAAGTCATTTTTTCGTTGTTTTTTTGCAATGACTCTCATTTGTAAACACATAATAAAATCCTCCTCTAAACTCTGTAAGTAATGGGGAGTTGTAAAGGTCGATGCTAGCTGCATGTTAGCTATGTAAGTCATAATAAATTGGACAGGAAAATTCATGTTGAATCACCGCAACGCTCTCAGTCATGACACTGGATTTACATCAGAACAAGTATTAGAAAATCGCGGCAGAGTTGCGATTTTTATTGATGGTTCAAATCTGTTCTATGCCGCTCTTCAGCTCGGTATTGAAATTGATTACACCAAGCTACTGTGCCGACTAACTGCAGGCTCTAGATTGTTTCGAGCTTTCTTCTATACAGGTGTTGATCGCACCAATGAAAAACAGCAGGGCTTTTTACTGTGGATGCGTCGTAATGGCTATCGTGTTATCGCCAAAGACCTGGTTCAGTTACCTGATGGGTCCAAAAAAGCCAATCTTGATGTTGAAATTGCAGTTGATATGATGGCCTTAGTCGGCTGTTATGATACCGCTATTTTGGTGAGTGGAGACGGTGATTTGGCCTATGCCGTTGATGCTGCAAGCTACCGTGGTGTGCGGGTCGAAGTGGTTAGTTTGCGTTCTATGACTAGCGATAGTTTGATCAACGTATCTGATCGATATATTGATTTAGATATGGCCAAGGACGATATCAAAAAGACTCCACGTGGTCACAGTAATGGCTATACCTACCGCCCACTGACAGGGTTGAGCGTTATGGAAGAGGAGGCAGCCACAGAGCAGCAGCCAGGATAAGGCATCACGTCCAAGTTGAAATTATTTAGTAGCTTCCCTAGGAAAGTTTCGGTTCTGGACGTGGACAATATTTAAGATCCGTTAGGATAATCTAGTCCGCTAGATGATTTATAGGTGCAAGTAACACTGTATGAAAAAAAGGTATCGGTTTGCGTTAATTGCGGCGTTGATTGCCGTGATTGTCATAGCCGTTCGTACCTTTCAATCTTCAGGGGACACATTAGAAAACCTGCAAAGTCAAGAAGGGGTTGATGCTCAATCAGAAGCTCAGCTAACTCTTAAGGATGTCACTCTAGAGCAGCCTGATGAAAGTGGTGGGCTGCTTTGGCGTGTTAAGGCAAAAGCAGCATCCTACAGTCCCGATCGTCGTTTAGCCAATCTTAAATCGCCAGAAGGTGAGCTTTTCCAAGATGGCAAATTGATCTATCAGGTAAAAGCTGATAAAGGCGAAATTCGTGACAACGGTAAGTCCATATTTTTGCAGGGCAATATTGTTGCCACTAACCCAGATAATCAACTGACACTCAAAGGCAACAGTCTTGAATGGACGCCTGAAGAAGACTTGCTACTCGTCCGAGATAGCATTAGTGGGGCTCATCCACAGTTGAAAGCAACGGCTCAAGAAGCGCGACTCTTTAATAAAACCCAGCGTCTGGAATTAATTAAGGGCGTTGTTGCGATAACTCAGCAGGAGCCATGGCTAGGTTTCGAGTCAGAAAAATTGGTATTACTCTTAGCGCAAGAAAAATTAGAAACCGATACTCCCTTAAAGGTAGAACGCTACGTTTCCAAAACAGATAAGACGGTCACTGACCGTTTGGTTGGTCAGCAGGGGGAGTTTGATCTGGTAAAGCAACAGGCAACGTTGCGTCAGCAAGTACAGTTAAATGCACTTAAAATACCACTACAAACCAAGAGTGATATCGTCGTCTGGGCAGTTAAAGACGGAACAGTGCAGATTGATAAGCCTGTTCAAATACAGCATCCCAAACGTAAATTAATGGCTAATGCCGATAGGGGACGTCTTAACTTAAATACGCAAATCATGGTTCTAAATGGCAATGTGCGGACGGTGAGTAAAAACCAGCAGTCACTATTGCTGGCGGACCAGCTGACGTGGAACACTCAAACCCAGGATGTCGATGGTAAAGGTAATATTCGCTATCGCCAGCGAGATCCAGTAGCTACTGTTAATGGTGATCGAGCTGTTGGCAACTTAGATAAACAGACGGTCGTAGTCACAGGTAAGAATGTTGTTACTGAGATTGTACCGTTGGGGATTGAATGATTTCATTCCTTTTGGCATCACCCAGGCGGTAGGGATCTTTGTTGAACTGGAGTTGAGGTTTGATTTGTGTGGGAATCTTCTCAGGCTTGCCCCACTGGTTTTCCAGGGACGCCAACAGACGATCTTGACGAGCACGTAGAGTTTCTAGCCCTGAGCCATAGTTGATAATTGCAAACCACACGATTCCTTTCTTTTCAGTGGGCAAGGCTCCTGCTAGGGCGCTGACAACAGCCAGGCTACCTGTTTTTACCGATGCATTAGCCGGTATGGTACGGTCAATCAGAGTCCCAATATCTGTTCCTGAGACTGGAAATAAATCGGCAAAATTTAATCCCTGAGCCTGTAGACGGGTTTGAATTGCCTGCATCAAAATAATCACTGCTCGAGCTGAAAGCTGATTATCTTCTCCTAGACCAGATCCATTAATGAGACTAATTTCACCAGGCGTAACCCCAACTTGTTCAGCTATTTTGACCACATTGGCTGGGCCGCCTGACAAGTTGGCAATCATCTCAGCCATGACATTATTGCTGTAGATATTCATTGCCTTAAGAATCACGGCCAGGGGTAAGGATTTATGCCGTACCAGCCAACCCGAAGCTTGACTGACCACCGTAGCTGTCGAAGCTATTTGGACCTCACCTAGGATTTGTAAGGAAGGTTTAGGTGTGCCAGGAGGTAAAGTGGCGTATTGTTTTTCCACTTCCCAACCCCAGCTAGCTGAGTTCATGGCCTGTTTCAGTAGCTCTCCCGATTCCAATGGGTCTGTTTTGAAGTTCATTGCAAACTGATCGATCACGATTAAGCCACCAGTTACCCTTTGAATACCGAGCTGTTGCAGAGTATTGCCCAAGGCGATGCCTTCTTCCCATACAAATAAAGGATCATAGGCTCCTTTAATAATCAGATCTCCCTGCAGTGTGCCGTTGGCGATGGTGCCTCGCCAACCTATAAAGGTTTCAAATTGGTGATTGGTGCCATAGGTTTCAAGGGCGGCCAGGGTGGTGGCCACTTTTGTTAGGGAGGCTGCTGGGAGTCGGCGAGACTCTTGATGACGAGCAACTGGATAGCGACCCACATCCACCGCTACACTCTGTTGACTGGCAGAAAAGCCAAGACCGCTTAGGTCTGCCATGTAGCCATTAAGTATTTTTTCGGCGGCTGGATCGGCGGCTAGTCTTTGCTGCAGCCATGGCGATTCCCAGGTGGGGCGAATATCCACATCGGCAAGATTGACATTGGCAATGGGTTGCCATGGGCGAGGACCAATTAGGGCAGAGATGAAGGCCAGGGATAAAAGCCAGTTCACAGCAGTTGGTTATCAGCGATTTTATTACTGGCTAAAGATACACCAGTAGGGTGAGCATTGCCCACCAGAACATTGGGTAGAAATGATAATGTAAACAATGCCCACCAGATACGGAATAGTCAATGGCTAAGGCGGATGAAAATCAGTGGTTAAGACGATTACCTCTGGTGGTAGGTTCAGTCGGCGGTACATTGCTGATGCTAAATCGCTTGTTGACGCCATTGGTGACAGATTCTCAGGCAAGGGCCGATGTGGTCGGTGTGTTTCTCAGTGCAATTTTGATCTTGACCACATTGCTATGGCGGCAAATTCAGCCGGTGCCTCCAGAAGCAGTCATTTTAGATGGGGAAGAGGGCTTTGACTTGTCAGATGCTCTGTCGGAGGCGATGGCTACTGAACTGGCTTGGGCATCTCATATGTTGCTAACCAATACGGTGACTCGGTCTTTAGTGGCTTATTACGATGGTCAGGTGCTAATGCGGCGAGGTATTTTGGGGCCTACTAACGAGGTTGTCGTGGGCCCGATTTTAGAGCGGGTGCTGACTAAAAAGAAACCGGTGTATTTGGTCAGTCTTAAGCTTTATCCTGGCAAAGTGGAATTTAATTATTTGCCTGAAAATACCCAGGGAATTATTTGTCAGCCTATGGGTGATCAGGGGGTATTAATTTTGGGGGCCAATGCTCCCCGCAGCTACACTAAACAGGATGAAGCCTGGGTTGAAGGCCTTGCCGATAAGCTGGGGGCAAGTTTGGATGCGTTGTCGGTGACTGAAGTGTCGGCTTAAACCGTGAAGTAGTTTCTTAACAGCTCCAATGGTCTTGTATTCTGGCTATGGTGCTGATGTTTAGGTGACCGGAGCAAACGTATATGGCCAAATTTGTGATGTGGGGCAGCTATTGCGAGGATGCATTGGAAAAGCGTACACCCTATCGCGCCGACCATTTGGCAGGTTTGCAGGCACAAAAAGAGAAAGGGTTACTGATGTCGCTGGGCCCCACTACTGACAACAGCAAAGTATTTGGCACTTACGAAGCTGAGGATGAATCGATCGTGCGTCAGCTCGTAGAAAATGATCCGTACTGGGTCAATGGTATTTGGACTGAGTACGAAGTGTACGAGTGGAATCAGGTGTTTTAAATTTCATAGATGCTGAGTAGCACCCTTGATAAATTCGAAGAGTTGTTTGTCAAAGAGACATTGTCAAAAGGGGGGGGCTGCTGTGACAGTAATGTTGTTGCATGGGGTGCCAAAAAGGGGCTAACAGTTAAGGGACAATTAAGGATGGTATGTTTTGATTGTTATGTCTTTGCTCCTTTCTAAAGCACGCCATGGTGATTGCCCCTAAACCCATTACCCAAATCGGCAGCTGCGAATTATCGGTTGTTGTGCCCATTTTCAACGAGTATGAAAGTATTCCTCTACTCGTTGAAAAAATTACTGGGGTAGCCCAGTCGATGGAGGTGCCCTACGAGCTGATTTGTGTGGATGATGGTTCGACGGACGGTTCGGTAGAGCTGCTCAAGACACTGGCTAGGGAACGCCATGATTTGCGGGTAATATTGCTGCGACGCAACTATGGCCAAACTCCAGCGATGGCAGCTGGATTTAACTATGCTAGGGGACGGGTAATTGTCACCCTAGATGGTGATTTGCAAAATGAACCTGCAGATATCGCTACGGTTTACCATAAGCTTTATGAAGGCTATGACTTAGTGAGTGGCTGGCGTAAGGAACGCCAGGATAATGCGGTGACTCGGCTGCTCCCTTCAAAAATTGCCAATTGGCTCATTGCCCGAGTGACGGGGGTGAGGCTCCATGATTATGGCTGTTCGCTAAAAGCTTACAGTGCTGATGTCGTCAAAGATATGAATCTCTATGGTGAGCTACACCGCTTTTTGCCAGCGTTAGCCTATATCGAAGGCGCTCGCATTAGTGAGGTGCCTGTGCGCCATCATGCACGTCAATTTGGCCAAAGTAAGTATGGTCTAGGGCGAACGTTTCGGGTGATGTTAGACCTGCTGACCATTTACTTTATGAAAACATTTCTGACCCGTCCGATGCATGTGTTTGGACCGTTCGGTGCGGTTTCAGTATTAGCGGGTATAGGGCTTAGTTTCTATTTGGCCTTTGTGAAGTTTATTTTGAACGCGGAAATTGGGAATCGGCCCTTATTACTGCTAGCCGTGGTGTTGTTCATTTCAGGGATTCAGTTATTGAGTGTAGGATTGCTGGCTGAACTCATGATGCGTACCTACCATGAGTCACAAAAGCGGCCTATTTACCGAGTGCGGGAAATAGTGGGTGGCAAAGTGTATGAGTAATTAGGGGGCGGTGCTCAATCCTGAACGTAGGGTTCACCTTTGATTAAGGCAATTTCGGCTCGAACAAATTCTCGGCCAAGATAGGCGGCGTGGTCTAAATAGCTGATAGGACAGGGGTTTTCCTTGTCTTCGAATAATTGAATGCATAGCTCTTTGGCAGTGCGACCCTGATACAAACGGGTTTCCTGACGTGGAGGGTTATCTTTTTTGCAGATTAATGGTTTGCCAGTTTCAGGATCGCAGGCCACCCCTTTGTCGTTAATGACATTGGTGAAGTGTTTGGCGCAGATGAGTCCTTGCTCAGGGTCTAGATAGATTAGAAAGTAGCCGTTAGGGTCAAGCTCAATAAAGCGTTTGGATAGCTTGTTATCTAAGGCTTTGAGCGTTTCATTGGAGGGGCATGTGTATGGCTGAGTGATGGTCATGATATAGAAGCCGTTTCAAATATGGGTCCTTGGGGTCCCATATTTTACCGTGGCGATTCTCTAATTTCACCTATCGCTAAGTGTCTGCTTCCTCTGTGACTATGGGTTTAAGGGGCAAATTAGCATTAATCAGGTCAATTTCCTGCTGTTCGGCGGTATTAATGCGGTCGATATAGTTATCGAGTACCTGGGCCAAGGTCGGGTGGTAAAACTTGTGAAGGCTGTGGTTAGGGGCAGCGGGAAATCCACGCCGTTTTTTGTGGCGTCCGCCAGCGCCAGGGTCAAATTGCTGAATGCCATTGGCTATGGCCCAATCGATGGGTTCGTAGTAGCAGGCGTTGAAATGGAGATGATTGTAGTCGTCGAAGGCTCCCCAGTAGCGACCGTAGAGCAATTCGCCTTTGGTTAGGCAAAAGGACATGCCGATGGGGTCGTTGCTATCGTCGTTGTAGGCGGCAAAAATGACGGTGCGATCGCAATACCCTGGATGCAGTTGCTGAAAAAACTTGCGTGTTAAATATTTACTCCCCCACCAGCCAAACTTATCGCAGGTATCACTATAAAAGTCATAAACCAGATTACATAAGGTATCTGATAGTCCATCACCGGTATGGACCTCAAAGTGAAGTCCAGCTTTAGCGACAGACTTACGCTCTCGCTTAATGTTACGGCGCTGGTTGGCATTAAAGCGAGC
>JAHQVZ010000315.1 GCA_019634055.1 Leptolyngbyaceae cyanobacterium MAG.088 | reverse complement strand
CCTACTTTAATAATCAAGATTTGCAAGCAGCTTTGTTAGAGCTAGAACAGTCAGAAGCTGTGCTTGATGAGGCCCGTGCGGCTTTTTTACCTACGGTAGCCGGATCTGCGGATGTGACGACTACGGAAGCAACGGGTTCCAGCTCACTGAATCCCTTGACGTTCGAATTTGAGACTGATGGTGGAGATGGGCTTGATACCCGCTTAAATGCAGATTTGCAAGTTAACTACGATGTGTTTACATCGGGGCAGCGCAGTGCCACATTGCAGGCCGCCAAAGAGCAAGTACGGTTGAGTGAGCTTGAGGTTGATCGTCGTCGTGAAGAGCTGAGGCTTAATACAACTACGCTGTATTACGATTTGCAGGAAAGTGGTGAGCAGATTCGTATTAATCAGGCCTTTGTTGATGAAGCTGCTCGTAATCGCAGGGATAATGCACTGCGTCAGGAAGCAGGTGTCGGTACTACATTTGATGTGTTGCGGGCCGATGTACAGCTAGCTAATGCTCAGCAAGATTTGATTCAAGCGCAAGCTCAGCAGCGCATAGCTCGACGTAATCTGGCTCGACTTCTCAATTTACCATCGACTGTCAATATTAATGCTGCACCTGTGCCGACTCCAGAGAGCTGGGAAGCGACCTATGACCGCTGGGAGTTGACCCTAGAAGATAGTATCTTACTTGCATTCCAAGGTCGTGCTGAGCTAGAACAGCAGTTAGCTCAGCGGGAAATTAGTACTCAGCAGGCTCGCGCAGCCCGCGCAGCGACCAGACCTCAAGTTAATTTATTTGCTAACTACAGCTTGAGTGATCTCTTGGATGATTCTTCAGATAATTATGCCTTTGGAGCCCGATTAAATTGGGTGTTTGTAGATGGTGGTGCCGCTAGGGCAAGGGCACGTCAGCAAGAAGCTAATGCTGATATTGCTGAAGAACGTTTTGCTGAGATTTTAGATCAGGTACGCTTTGAGGTTGAACAAGCCTATTTCACCATGCGTTCTAACGAAGAAAATGTGCGCACAGCTCGTACAGCTATTACCCAGGCTGTACGAGCTTTGGAGTTAGCTAATTTACGTTTAGATGCTGGTGTTGGCACCCAGCTAGATGTGCTAACTGCTCAGTCTGAGCTGACTCAGGCTGAAGGTAATTGGGTGAGCGCGGCACTTGGCTACAGTCGGGCCTTCGCGTCTTTACAGCGAGCTGTTAGTAATTTACGGTCTACTTTATAGACGGTGATTTGTAGGATAGCTATTGCTGTTTCTTGTTCTTATAAATAGAAGGGTTTCAGGAGCCTGAGAGCTATCTATCTATAAGGGATAGCTGATCTGCTTAGGCATGCCGTTGTCAGAATTAGTGGTCATTTCAATCTGGTTAGCGCAAAGCTTCTCAATCACTTGATCAGCTGTCATGAGCCGTTTTAAAACAACTTGGCCAATGGCAATATCAGTGATGTCTTCAGGTAATACTTCAACCATCAAGACATCATCTTCGACCTGATATAGCCATAACTTTTCTGTGGCTTCTTCGATGTAAAGCCTTAATGGTTTAATGATTGGTTTGCGCTGCCAGGCGATTTCATTCCATAGGCCGCCAAACTCCCATACTCTGCCAGTCGTCCAGCCGTCGGACAAGAAAAAATATTTCACAGATCCTGAGTAAGGTCAAAGGGTTAATCGCATTATCTCTGGTCGTGTTGTTTTTTTCATGGGGACTCTAAAATCTTGATGTTTTCTTATGGTGTGTGATGACATTGCTTTAATCTAAGTTGATTAATTGTTCTGTCCGGATGTAGGGGGGAATGGCATGGACAGTTAGCTGGTAGATGCACCCTGATGTCTGACTCCTTCGCCCCTATGGGGCTTAGGAGTTTTTTTTGTCTTTTTGCGAGTGTACGGATGCGTATCTCTACAAGACTGAGTTGCCGAGGCCAATTTTGCGAATGTACCAGTCAATTTTTGTTCTGTCCGGATGTAGGGGGGAATGGCATGGACAGTTAGCTGGTAGATGCACCCTGATGTCTGACTCCTTCGCCCCTATGGGGCTTAGGAGTTTTTTTTGCCTCATCTTTGGATGGCCATTGCCTTGCAAGGATTAAGTCTGTGATAGGCTATCTTCTTAACATTATTTTTTGTGGCGTTGCTGATTCGGGATTCATTCGGCTTTTAAGCACTGCTAAATAGTAGCTGTGGAGCGATTGATTCCTTTGATGGTAATGGCTGATGGTGAGATGAAAAGGGGCCAACTTGATGGCAAAGATGCGTGTAGGCTTATTGTTTGGTGGCTGTTCTGGTGAGCACGAAGTATCTATTTGTTCGGCTCAGGCTATTGCTCGAGGGTTAAGCCTCAAGGGTAATCGCGACAAATATGAAGTGGTGCCAGTTTATATCCGTAAGGATGGTGGCTGGGTTATGAATGCCCATGACGTACTGACTTCAGGAAAACCGCTAGCAAGTAGCGAGGAGCCGGTATCGGTCGCTGATCGTTTGCCGACAGTGGTGGCTGATGTGGATATTTGGTTTCCTGTACTCCATGGGCCGAATGGTGAAGATGGGACTATGCAGGGGCTATTTCAGCTAATGCAAGTGCCTTATGTGGGCTGCGGTGTATTGGCGTCAGCTGTGGGGATGGATAAACTGGCAATGAAGTCTGCGTTTGCTCAAGTAGGCTTACCCCAAGTGAAGTATATGGAGGTTTTGCGATCGCAAGTCTATTCCAATCCCTGTATTTTTCCGAAACTATGCGATCAGATAGAAGAGACCCTAGGTTATCCCTGCTTTGTTAAGCCTGCTAACTTAGGCTCATCGGTAGGCATTGCTAAAGCTACAGATCGTAAAGAACTCGAAGCAGCACTCGATAGTGCTGCCAGCTACGATCGGCGCATTATAGTGGAAGCCGGGGTGGTGGCTCGAGAAGTAGAATGCGCCATTTTAGGCAACGATAATCCGAAGGCTTCGATAATCGGTGAAATTAGCTTTGATGCCGATTTCTATGACTACGAAACTAAGTACACGAGTGGTCAAGCTGATTTAGCAATTCCTGCACCATTGCCCAGCGATGTAGTGACTATCATTCAAGAGCAGGCTGTTCAAGCGTTTCAATCTATTGACGGTGCAGGTTTGTCACGGGTTGATTTTTTCTATGTAGAGAGTACAGGCGAGGTGCTAATTAATGAAATTAATACCTTTCCAGGATTTACGGCTACGAGTATGTACCCTATGCTGTGGCAAGCGTCTGGGATAGAGTTTGACCAGTTAGTGGATCGGCTGATTGAACTTGGTCTAGAGCGTACCAAGCAGCAAGCTTAGGGAATATAGAGGTTGCAAACAATTTCTTAGGTATCCCCGGTCGGTAGCTGTGGTAATGCTGGCTACTGGCTGGCTTTGTCTTGACTATATGTTGACTGATTTAGAGTTGACTCATAGATAGACCCTAAAGGGTTTCGAGAAATATTAAGAGGTCAGCCATATCTTGAGTATTGGGTTGAAATTGTGGCATAGGTGGAGTTTTACCACTAATCACTTGCTTAATTAACGCTACCTGGGATTTGCGCTCTGAGATCCCGTTTAGATCTGGACCAACCTCACCAGCACCGTTTAAACCATGACAGGTAGCACAGTTTTGCCAAAATAACTGCTGCCCTCGTTCAAGATTGCTCGTGGAGGCTAAAACATCATGAATGTATGGATCTGATACCTGTACCCTATGAATTCCCCAAATAACAAGAATGATGCAGAGCAAAATCGTCGTTGCTGCTAAGGCAAACTGCACAATTAGTCGCTTATCCTGGTTGGCCAGGGTTGACTCAGAGATGGCTGGACTATCGGCAGTTTTTTGGGTCACAAGCAGGACGTAACGTTTTGTTATTACGCATATGATACATACTTTAAAGTTTTCTCAGAAGATAACGCAAGTTGTTTTGGCTGAAAAATAAGGAGGAAACCTTTAGCTTTTAGTAAGCTATTGCGATGAAAGCTCTCAATACAGGGAGTCAGAAGTCGATCATTTCTTTACAAAGCGATGGGTAAATTATGGAAAGGCCTAGGCTCAAGCCAGGGAATGTCTTAATATAAACCTAGAAGAAGTAATATGTAGAGCTTATTTCTTCTTCTAGGTTTGTAAGTCATTGAGGGAAATGCGGCGTGATTGAACCTTTGTTGTTGGGTATTGTTTTGGGGTTAATTCCGGTAACGTTGGCCGGCTTGTTTGTAGCAGCTTACATGCAGTATCGCCGTGGTAATCAGCTCAACTTTTAGAGTTAGCTGCATTGAGAATTTTTGAGGGCCAGCATTCAATCTCATGCTGGCTTTTTGCTGTGCGGTGATTTTACAGCTGAGCAACTCGTCCAGCTGCTAGGCGTGCGGTACCGTAAGCTGCTTCTGTATGTAGCGGTGAGACTAAAGGCAGGCCTAGTGCCTGAGCTCGTAATGTTTGCCAGGTTGGGTTTTGTGCTCCTCCGCCTGCTGTGTAAATGCGTTTTATAGAGACGTTACCTAAGGCAGCCAGTTTTTGATAGCCCACTGTTTCGATGCGGGCCATGCTTTCTAATAATCCATGGAGAAACTTGACTGGGTCTGCAGGGCGGGGTGTCAGTTTTGGTTTTAGGTTGGGGTCATTAATAGGAAAGCGTTCTCCAGCGGTGGTCAGGGGATAGTAATCGAGGTCGCTGGGTTGACTCGTATCTATCTGTAGGCTGAGCAGACGTAGTTCATGGTCACTAAAGTATTGACGTAAGACAGCGCCGCCGGTATTCGATGCGCCACCGACCAGCCACTGTTGCCCAAGTCGATGGCTATATATGCCACTAGCAGAGTCATGGATTGCTACAGGGCTTAACAATTTTAAAACTAGCGTAGAGCCAAGCGAGGTAACGGCATCCCCTGGAAAACTGGCTCCACTGGCTAAAAAGGCTGCAATGCTATCGGTTGTGCCAGTTTTAATTAGGCAATTTTGGGGGAGGTTAAGGTTCTCTGCAATGTGGTTTTGAATTGGTGAAATTGTTGACCCTGGAGCGATTACGTGTGGCAGCCAATCACGAATCTCTAATGTTTGTATCCAGTCAGGGTAGTGAAGTGTTTGGGGATTAAAGCCTAATTTCAAGGCATTGTTATAGTCGCTGATACCTGGTTGACCATGAAGTAAGCTACTGAGCCAATCGGCTTGATGTACTAAATAGTGTGCTTTAGCCAGTAAATTGGTCGGTAAATTTTGCTGCCACCATAGGGCTTTAGCCAGACTGGATGTGGCACTATGGGCTGGGCTCTGGGCGGGGGCTACTGTTGGTACGCCACCACGGGCATCGTTATAAAGTAGGGGAGATGTCAGTGGCTTGTGGTGGCGATCGCACAGCAAAACAGTCGCTGACGTGCCATCAATCGCAATTGCTCCTATCTGTTGCCGTACAGTTATTGGAAGCTGCGTTATTAAAGCCCATAGGGTTTGCTGCCAGTCAGCTGCGTCAGGCTCTGATGATGGATATGGGCAGCGGGTTTCTGCAACGATGTGTTCTTGGGTATCAATTGCGATCGCGCGCGCGCCAGACGTACCAAAATCAATTCCTAAATAATTCATAGATATGCATAAAAAATGAGGTACTCGGCTGAGTACCTCATTACACAATTATTTGGTTTGAATAGCGTTAGACACTCACTTCACCCAACTCACGGGCCAGATGATCAAAGGGAGCATCTATAAATGACACATCCCCAATGCCTTGGGATGTAAGTTCTTCCTTGACGACATCCTTCATGATTTGGATGGAAATCACGGTGGGGCCGACAGGAACTTCTAAAGAATTATAGGTTTCACGCAGGCCATTAAGAACACGCTCAGTGAGCACATCACAGTTGCCTGCTACAAGCGCATAGCTGCTATAGCGCAGATAATAATCTAAATCTCGCAGGCAAGCTGCGTAGCGTCTAGTGGTATAGGAATTGCCCCCTGGACGAAGTAACTCCGGTACACGCTCATATAACGCGGCACCCGTAGCTTTTACTAAGCTAGACGCGTTAGCGCTAATATACGCTGCAGCCTTGATCCGATCGGTACCACTCTCAAAATAAGACCTTAACGAATCTATAGCGTCGCGATCGAGATAACGACCTGTGATGTCGTAGGTGCTAATTAAACCCGTCACCGTATCCCGCATGAAATCTTTCTCCCAGTGCGATTAATGTGCGACTCAAAAAGAATTAGGTAGGAACTTGCTAACCAAAGCTAGGGGTAAAAGTCCTCATCTAAGTAAGACCAACCATGGGTACGAACCAAATATGAGAACAAACGCAAGAGCGATCCGACTGTTTCTTAAAGCATTCACTCAGTATCTTGCCGCTGCCATATAAATCCTGAAACCCGTTCAGCGACAACGCTTACCAACACTCAAATGCCAAAACTTAGTCTACCACGGGGATTAAACAGCACACAAAACACCCAAGGGAGACATGGATTGAGTTACCTATTGTTTACAATGCGCAATGTTTCGCAATAATTGGCGCACTTCTTAAGAGACTAAGAGTTGTCAGTTCTTCAGTCAGCATTTGGAGAAAACTTTAATTTGTAACAAGAGATACAATCGCCCGCTATCACTGTTTCTAGGATTATCCAAGCCTAGTCAGAGTAAACACGTAGTTGTTACACTGTCTCAGTTTATCTGTTTATAGGTTTTACAGGCCTTTGAGGCGTAGCCAGTATCAAAGGTTATCTGGGGATGAGGTGGTCTTTTCTTGATGGCTTGCTGATACGGCCTGAGTTGGGCAAATATGCTTGCCGCTGCTTAGGAATATGGAAAATTTCTAACAGCTATCCGTTTTTAGCCATACACATTGTTTAATGTTTTGGTCGTTAAACTTGTTGGCCTGTCAGTACCCTAATCCACAACGGCTTTAGTTTGAATGCATAAAAAGGAGTAATCCATGGCTCAAAATGCCGCAGAAGTTTTGCAGATGATCAATGATCAAGACATTCAGATGATTGATCTAAAGTTCATCGATTTGCCAGGCATCTGGCAACACCTTACGGTTCATCGTAGCCAGATTGATGAAAGTAGCTTTACCGACGGAGTCGCATTTGATGGCTCTAGTATCCGTGGCTGGAAAGCTATTAACGAGTCAGATATGTCGATGGTGCCTGATCCGGCTACGGCTTGGATTGATCCTTTTATGAAGGAACCTACCCTGAGCCTTGTTTGTTCCATTAAAGAGCCTCGTACGGGTGAGTGGTATGACCGTTGTCCCCGTGTAATTGCTCAGAAGGCATTAGATTATCTCAAGACTAGTGGTATTGGTGACACTGCTTACTTCGGTCCTGAGGCTGAATTCTTCATCTTTGATGATGTGCGTTTTGATACCACCTCTAACGCTAGTTACTATCATGTAGACACTGTCGAAGGCCGCTGGAATACTGGCCGTGAAGAAGAGGGCGGTAACTTAGGGTATAAGCCTGCTTACAAAGGCGGTTATTTTCCTGTTTCTCCCACTGACACTTCTCAAGACATGCGGACTGAAATGTTGCTGACTATGGCAGCTTGTGGGGTTCCCATTGAGAAGCATCACCATGAAGTAGCTACTGGTGGTCAGTGTGAATTGGGTTTCCGTTTTGGTGAGATGATCCAGGCCGCTGACTGGTTGATGACGTATAAGTACTGCATCAAGAACGTTGCTAAGAAGTACGGCAAGACCGTTACCTTTATGCCTAAGCCTTTGTTTGAAGACAATGGTTCTGGTATGCACACACACCAGTCTATTTGGAAGGATGGCCAGCCTCTGATGGCAGGTGATATGTATGCAGGCCTTAGCCAGATGGCTACTTGGTACATTGGCGGGCTACTCAAGCATGCCCCTGCGGTACTGGCGTTTTCTAATCCCAGTACAAACTCTTACAAGCGTCTAGTCCCTGGTTTTGAAGCACCCGTTAACTTGGTTTACTCAAACGGTAACCGCTCTGCTGCTATCCGGATTCCTCTATCGGGTGATAGCCCCAAAGCTAAGCGTTTAGAGTTTCGTTGTCCTGATCCCACATCTAATCCTTATCTTGCCTTTGCTGCCATGCTTTGTGCCGGTATCGATGGTATTAAGAATAAGATTGAGCCTCCTGCGCCTATTGATCAAGACATCTACGAGCTCAGTCCTGAAGAGCTGGCTAAGATTGCATCGACGCCTGGTTCTTTAAAAGAAGCCCTATCTGCTTTAGAAAGCGATCATACGTTTTTGACTCAAGGTGGTGTCTTCACCGAAGACTTTATTCAAAACTGGATTTCGTACAAGCTTGATACGGAAGTTATCCCCATGGATATTCGTCCTCACCCCTATGAGTTAGCGCTTTACTACGACTGCTAATTTATTGCGCTTAACGGTCTACGTTTATAAAAAACGTCAGCCTGGGCTGGCGTTTTTTATTGCTTAATTTTGCTGCTAATGAGTTGAGATTTAAAGTTTTAGCGATAGATTTTCAACCATAAAAATTTCTTATAAGAATACTTGTGATTGAAAATAGCCAAAAAACAGTATAAATTTATACTGTTTTTTGGCTATAATTAAGAGTGAAAATATCGTATGGCACTATGACGGTGCTGTCTCATCACTTTTGTAGGAGGTCCAGAGGTATGTCTATTCAAGAATCTGCCAGACTTCGCATTGCTTGCAACCGCCATGCTGTTACGAATCGACAGCGTTCGCTGTTGAGTCGCGCTGCGGTTGATGTCGGTATGCCTATGAATGCAATTGGTGCAGGCAGTAGAATTCAAGGTAAACCTAGGTATGACGTGCAGCATGCTTATGGGCGTAGTCGTTCTGCAATGAGCTAACGCTTTTGCGATTGTTGCAATGTGAAGTGTAAACACCCAAGCGCGATCGCGCTTGGGTGTTTTGTTGTGACAGTATAATGACCGTCGTTATAGGGGACTAGGAATCAGTGATTTTGAGCTTTATGCTTCAATCGATCTGCATAAAGATTTGAAAACAAGTGGTACAAAATGTTAACTTGCGGGAGTCTACACATAAGGACTTAGTCATTAGGCTAAGTTAATCCATTTCGTTATTCCACTTTCTCATCACTTATGACTGCCCTTATTGCTCATGCTACCGTTGCCCCCGGTAGCCCATCTAAAACAGCTCATCCTAAAAAAGTTGTAGTTGTGGGCGATAGTTTAATTTATGGTTATGGCGATACGGAAGGTGGTGGCTGGGTTGAACGCTTGCGACGCCAATGGATGGATCCATCGCAGCCAGGGCCAATTATTTATAACTTGGGTGTGCGTGGAGATGGTATTCGGCAAGTTGCTGCCAGGTTAGAAAGTGAATTTAAGTTGCGTGGTGAACTGCGTCGTCAAGTGCCTGACGTTTTGGTGTTGTCAGTTGGCTTAAATGACAGTGCGCGTTTGGGGAGGCCTACGGGGCGACTGATGACAGATGAGGTTACCTTTGCCCAGGCACTGCATGGTGTGGTGAATCAGGCTAAGCAACTGTGCCCAACCTTTTTTGTGGGTATGGTGCCTGTGAATGAAACGCCTATGCCCTATGCAGACATACTCCATTTTTCCAATGCCGATCAGGCTCGGTATAACCAAATGACGTCTCAGATCTGTGAAGCTTCAGGTGTTCCTTATTTAGACCTGTTTCAGCGGTGGCAAGCTCAAGGGCTGGGCTGGTGTAATGAGCGGCTCTGTGACGATGGCTTGCATCCGAATGTATTGGGGTATCGTACTCTTATGGCTGATATTGCAGCATGGGAGCCATTGATGCAAGCGTTAGTGTAGAGCTACTGAACAGGTGTTGCGGCTAGTAATACCCAAAGACACGCTAGAACAGTTGTCAGTACAGCTGTAATTACCATTGGTGGGTTGACCCTGATTATTGAATAAGCTGTTCGGCCCAATCATCGCCGACACGGATAGTAATATCAGAGTCGAGATCTCCAGTAGAGTCAGCAATGACTTTCCCAGTACCCAAAACCGCTTCTAGGAACTCAGCACCTTCCAGGTCTCCGCGTTGGGCAATAACGTTTGTCTGATGATGAAAGTCTGGCCAATCTTCAATCATATATACATTATGAAAGCCCTCTTCGCTCAAATGGTCGGCTACTGATTGAGCCATGTAAGGGTCTCTTGATGCATTTTGAATGGCTATACGCAGACGACTAATGGAGCGTCGTGGCGAGTAATCATTTGTTAGCCAGACGTCAGGCTCAGTATCAAAGAAATCTTGCATGACTTCATTGGTGCGATTGGTGTCCGCAAGCCAATAGCTGGCTCTATACTCGTTAGGACTACTAAACTGTCCTGGCAACATCACCATATTTAGGGCTTCTCGCTCTAGCTGAAGTCCAAAGCCAGCTAAGGCCAATATTTCTTCTGTAGATAGGTTCGTGTCGATATGGTTTTGAAGAATGCGAACAATCTGAGGCAGCTGGGTAATTACCTTGGGGTTAATCATGCGATCGCGTAATGCTTTCAGCAAAATTTGCTGCCGTTGCACCCGCCCAATGTCCCCTAAGTCGTCTTGCCGAAACCGAGCAAACTGCTCAGCTTCATCACCGTTCAGAGTTTGCCAACCTGGTTCTAAATCAATGACCAGCCCTTGAGTTTTATCTTCATATTTCATGGGCTTAGGCACAAACACTTCCACCCCGCCAATTAAATCGACGATTTCACGAAATGCAGCGGTACTGACACGCACGTAGCGATCAATTTCAACTTGATTAAAGTTGTAACTAACGGTTTGTGCGGCAAGCTCGGCTCCACCTTCGACATTAGCTTCGTTAATTTTGTCTATGCCATAGCCTGGAATTTCCACACGAGTATCGCGTGGAATAGACATGATATTAATTGCTTCGGCATCGGGGTCAATACGTGTCAATAAGAGAGTGTCAGTGCGGCCAACCAGGTCGGTTGGATGACTCCCGTCAATATCTCTGGCTTCATCAAGCCCCATGAGTAGGATATTGACGGGGCGTGATACTTGATAGCGAAAGCCAGACTGCCATAGATCACTCAGGGGAGGATTTGCAGTTGCTTCACCTAGCCCTTTAGGCAAGGGAACCGTCAATATAAAAGCGGCTCCGGCTGCTGCAGACACTGCTGCGGTTGTCCCGAAAATACTAGTCCAGGCAAAAAATCTAAGTAACTTTCCGACGAATGAACGTTGCTCCGGCTGCTGCGAAGCGGCCGAGGAGTCGGACTTAGATGGCGAAGAGGGAAACATAGACTGTTTATGAGAATGCCCGGACAAGGATGGTTTCGTCTAGCAAAGAACTTATGGCGGCCCCTAGAGTCAACCTACGTGAGCATCCATTGAGGGTCAGAACGTAATTTGACGTTTTTGGTGGGTTTCTGATGAACCAGCAAATGTGCTGATGGGTTTGCGTCTCTATTATTTAGGCAGAATTGCCAAATTTGTCTGAGCTTATGACATGCAAGACAGTTGACGTGTTCTACATATAGTTAAGAAGTTAACTAATATTAAGCTACTTAGTCACTGTGTGGTTGGAGTAGTCGTTAATATTGTTCAGAACTCCATAAGGACACACCATTTTAACGCCATAATTTAACTTTATTAAGTAAACAATGACACAATCTATGAATCAAACTCTAAAGTTAGTGCCAATTATTCTAGCTGGTGGTAAAGGTGAGCGCTTTTGGCCCGTAAGTCGTCTGAAGAATCCTAAGCAGTTTCTGTGTTTAGACGGTAGCGGTCGTAGTTTGATGCAGTCTACTGCTGATCGGTTGTTACCCTTAGCGGGTGGCTGGGATGCAATTTGGGTAATTACGGCATCTCATCTGGCGGAAGGTGTTAAGCAGCAGCTGCCTGAACTGCCTGAAGAAAATATTTTAGTGGAGCCCCAGGGTCGAGATACGGCACCAGCAGTGGCCTGGGCAACTCTGGAAGTAGCGAAGCGTCATGGGGATGATGCGATCGCATGTTTCTTCCCGGCTGATCACTACATCACCGAGGAGCCTAAGTTTCGTGCCACTATTGAGGCTGCTGCTGAGCTGGCCCAAAGTCAGCAAGCCATTGCCACCCTTGGCATTCAACCCACCTTTCCCTCCACTGGCTATGGCTACATTGAACAGGGCGATGATGCCGGTAATTATGGCGATTTAGCCGCCTATCGCGTCAGCCGCTTTACCGAGAAACCTGAGCGTAGCGTTGCTGAAGAGTTTCTAGCTAGCGGTCGCTACAGCTGGAACAGCGGTATGTTTATCTTCCCCGCTGGGGTGATGATTAACGAGTTGAAGACCTATGCGCCTGAGCTAATGGGACCGCTATGTAGTAAAGGTGTTGATGCCTATGCTGAGCTAGAAAAGCTGAGCATTGACTATGCAGTGATGGAAAAAACTGAAAAAGCCTATGTGATGCCTGCTAACTTTGGCTGGGATGATTTGGGCGACTGGAATGCCATCGAGCGTCTGATGAAGGGTGACAGTGCCAATGTGGATATGTGTGAGCACCAGGCCCACGATACCAATGGCTGTATTGTTTACTCTTCTGATGAAGAGGAAGTGGTAGTCACCATCGGTCTAGAGGATGTAGTCGTAGTTCGTGATGGCAATGCCACCCTGATTGTGAAAAAAGACCGCACTCAGGAAATTAAGAAAGCGGTTAAAGCCCTGGGTAAAGAAGATAAGTTCTTGCACTTGCTGTAAGTTTGAAGTCTATTTTTACTCCCATACATATCGCTGTTGATGCCCCCTGATGTTGGGTCTAAATGTCAGGGGGCATTTGTATCTACCAAGCATTACAAAGCACTATGCAAGTAATTCTCAAACCGCTCAACTTGCTCAAAATAGCCTTTCAAAAGGTATGGCCTATCTATCTGTGGCTTTTGTTATTTGCATTGCTTAAATTTGGCAGTGGTTTCATAGCTGATCGGATGTGGTCAAATCCTGTCGTTTTAACATCAGGTTGGCTGCGTTCTTCCCTTAGTGATTTGGTACTGGTATAGCGGCACAATCTCTGAATCATCTCAGTTATGGGCTGGGCTGTTGGGCACCTTGGCTACGCCCTTCGGCGTCTATGTTCACCTGCTTTTGTTTAGAGCTATTACTTCTTAATCGAAAACTGGACAAGTGTCAGTTCTGTTAGGACTTTAAGCATCGGACGGCTTCTAACATGCCTTTGGCTTTATTGAGGGTTTCTTGGTATTCGTTTTCAGGAACTGAGTCGGCCACTAAGCCTGCGCCAGCTTGAACACTAATTTGATGGCTACCATCCTCTTTGCTTTCTACCACCATAGTGCGAATGGTAATGGCGCTATTGAGCTGACCTTCAAAATCGTAGTACCCATAAACACCGGAATAAGGGCCGCGACGACAGGGTTCTAAATCATTAATAATCTGCATGGCGCGGATTTTAGGAGCGCCGCTTACAGTACCTGCTGGAAAACAGGCTTTGAGTAAATCCCAGGCAGTTTTGCCAGGGGCCAGTTCACCGATGACGTTACTAACGATATGCATGACATGGGAGTAGCGTTCGATGATCATAAGTTCATCGACGCTGACGGTGCCGCTTTTGCAAACACGGCCTAAATCATTGCGGCCTAAATCGACCAGCATGACGTGCTCGGCAATTTCTTTGGGGTCGGCTAGTAAATCGTCGGCATAGGCATTGTCTTCGGTGTCGGTT
>JAHQVZ010000314.1 GCA_019634055.1 Leptolyngbyaceae cyanobacterium MAG.088 | reverse complement strand
CCCTTAGCAACAATCTGCCAGTTGTTAAATAGAGTTGTCATGGTTGTTTTAGTACCCATATCAATAGTTAGGGATGCTGCTGGTGGGCTGAACTGGGTCGTTGGCGGGCTGAACGGAACCGATAGTGGGCTGAGCTGAGCCGCCGCCCACCTGAAAAAATCGCCCCAACGCTCTCCGTTGAATCTGCAAATAGCGCTCAATCGAAGCTGTTTGCATAATGGCCATGGTGCGATTGCTGGACCAGACGTAGTCCAGCGGTTCTAAATACGCCTGGTAAGAGGCCATGGCGTCCTGGTGGGTTTTATAGCTTCGGTGTAAGCCTTCAGATTCTGCGGTAAAACAGGCCTGCATCATCTGTTTGGCGTCAGCGTCATCCATGGCGAAAATGGGCGATCGCAACAGGTGATACACCTTGCCATACAGGGCCGGATCATGCCAAAAAATACCATTTACGACCACTGAAAAGTGCTGATGGTCTTGCTGGCAGCCGCGAATGCCCAGATTGGCGACCAATGCCTCAAACCGGGTGGGTTTAGGTAAACACTGAATCACCTCATGGGAGAGCAGGGTGGAGCTAGTAAAGTGAAAACTCTCATCCATAAAGTGATAGAACGAAATCTTCGATGGCACCGGGGCATGTTCTGGATCTGGATGGGTTTGATAGTAGCGGCTGAGCTGGTGCTGTACGAGCTTGCCATTCAGGGTGCGCAGACCGCGCACGGTAAAATACTGACAGGCTAAAAAACTGTTGCAGGCTGAAATTAACCCAAATGCCTGTAGCTGTATCTGCTTCCACCTGCGCTTTAAGCTATTGGTGTCAGCAACAATCATGGTTTCTGTAAACGGTCCCCGCATGGGGTAGCTAAATAGCCGCTGTCCCAATAGGGGCTGTTCGGTTTGTTCGGCTACGCTACGAAATGCGCTAATGTGGGCCCGTTCTTGGGACGATTCTAGATCTAACATGTCGCAAATGGTGCGAAATCCATCGTGGGCATACAGGGCCGCCGCACTGGTCTGGTTAAAAAAGATCGTGGCAATTTCAGCTGAGATAATTTGTGAATAGTAGGCGACCCAATATAGCTGGTTTAAGACCGTGCGCTGGTACGCGCTAGCCTGGTGCCACAGCGGTGTGCCATAGAGCAATGAGAATGTCTCAGGATTCCAGACACTATCCTGGCAAGCGTCATAGCTAAAGGCTTGTCCGGCCTCATCTAGCAGTGCTGTATGGTCCTGCTTTTGGTTGCGTCGATAGTTAATGTCCAACCGTCGCTGTAGGGTGTTATCCATAACAAGCGGCCTCCTCTGCCGTCAGGGGCGTAAATAATCCTTGTTGGTCTAAGTGACTAACGATGTCATCGCTGGTGGTGGCCATGAGTGACTTCAATAGCTGCAGTCGCTGATGGCTATGGCCGACGGTGTCTAACTGTTGCAAAATTTGAAGGCGTTGCGGGCGTGAGAGATGACCTTTCGTGGTTGCGATCGCAGCCACTACCCGCTGGGGTCCCACCCGCACCATCTGCAAAAATGCGGCCAGACAGTCCATAATGGCCCCTTTGCTACGACTCGATAGCTCAGCCTGGTTAAACAACGTTATCCCGGTGCCATGGTGGCGTGCTTCTGCCTGTAAAAAACTTTGAAATAATTCCCGCAACGGTCTGCATGTGCAGCTTTTGGCGAGACTGCGATAATGGGTTAACCCCCACCCTTCGAGGACAACTTGTAAAACAAAGAGAAGAACCATTTTGTCAGAGGTCTCCGTAATCTCAGATAGTAATTGCAAAAACGGATCGTCTAGTTCACCCGGCACCCTGGCCGCTGGCACATAGGGATACAACTGAGCCAAATGTGTCGTTTCATCCGCTGCAAATAGGCTGTAGAGCATGCGTTCCTGTGTGCTTTCGGCCATTAATACCATCTTGGCCATATAGCCCACCCCCGCCTGCTCAATCAACAACGACTCTTGCAACAATGTTTGATTTAACCGTTGTAAAATCTGTTGCTGTTCTTGTTCGCTAGCAGCTTGAAAGGTAGAAACCCGATTTAAATCAAAATAGTCTGCTTGCCAGTAGATAGGAGATGGGTTGACCCTGGCCTGATCATCAATGTCTCGTGCTCGTAGAGCAGAGGTTAATATCCGGTTTAGTTTGTTATCTGGGTTGAGGGCTGGCAAGTCAAAGCCAGAGACTTTATGGGGGTGTGTTAGGGTCATAGGGCGCTACTCCAATCTCCCCAGTTCAATGCCTTTTGCCGGTTGGTATGGTGGGCAAACTGCAGAATAGAGTGATCGGCCTTTAAAGGTGTTTTAAAGTCAAATCGAATCCCTTGAAAGACTTGAATATCCCCTGTCGCAAAGTAGGCTGCCACCTGCTGAGTAATCCAGAGAATCATCGGATTCATTAATTGACCACCCCAACGTTTTGGGGTGATTAAAATTGTCCAACCCTCGGTTTTGCCCCCTGTTGTGGGCCGCAGGGCAAACATAATGTGAAAGTGAAAAAAGTCAGGGCCAACGGTAACTGTGCCAGTGCTGCCATACCAGTAACACATTTTATAGGTCACCTCATTTTGGTATAACGGGCGAATGACTTTAACAAAGTGAGATGCCTCACCACCACGGGTTGTATTGTCTAGACATAGGGCATTGGCATTCAGCGCTTTGGCCTTAAACCGTACCTCTAGAGGGAGATTATGCACCGAATTAAAGTGGTGGGCGTCAATGGCGTTGATCATCAACACATTGGGGTGACAGTTGCGCTCAAAGCGATAGCTTAACGCCACATCACAGTCCACGCCTGCCAATTCCGGCACATAGGGCGGGGGATGGCTAGGGTGATCGCCCGTCCATACCCAGATCAGTCCATAGTGTTCAGCGGTGGGCCATGGCTGTAGCTGAGCACTTTCCATGATAGTTCCATGGTCACCACAGGCCGGAATCTCAATACATTGGCCATTCTTGTTAAACTGCCACTGATGCAGTGGACAGCGGAGAGTTTCACCGTCCACCTGTCCCTGGGCTAAGGCCGCCCCCATGTGGGGACAATGACCATCCAAAGCAACAACCTTGCGAGACCTGGCACGATAGAGCACCAACTCTCTTCCCATCAGCGTTAGCGACTTTGCCATGCCGGGCTTTAAATCACGACATGGCATGGCCCAATACCAGCCTTCAATAAAGCGATCGGGGCGATTAAAAACAGGATTTTTCTCCCCGTTGGGTGCTGACTGACTGGCAAGGTTCTGCGTTGTGGAGTCAGCAAAGTTATGTGTTTCAAAACAGTCTACATTCATGCCCTACTACTGCCCACTGCCCACTGCCCATTTACTTTCATCTTTTGAGACATGCTTGTTGTGCAGTCCCCTGCAGTATGATTACGGCCAAACCACATCCTTCGACCAGCGGCTGTCAGGTTCTCGGCACAGATTTCTGTGAGACAAACTAGCTCATCTCCCTGGCTATGGTCAGGATTCGACCGCTTAAAAAATTGAATATGGGGGTCTGTGCATCGTTCTGGTGGCACAGTTCCTAAAATAGGGGATAGCTTTTGGGGTTGATCAAACCTAACAATACCGATGGTGGGGTTGTAATTATCTCCAAATTGTTTTTGGGCTAAGGTGTCCATGAGTTGTTGCATTGGCTCTGGTGTGGCCTGATCGTAACGAGGATAAAAGGTTTGCCAAAATGTTGGCAGTAGACGATAGGTCCGAAACCCTGAAGAAATGAGTAACCAAAACAGACGTCTGTTGGGATGGCGCAGCTGATTAATGGCCTGAATCCAGGCTCGGGGAAGGGTGGCGCTGCTCCAGGCCGTGGGGTCAACAATGGTGTCGCCAGAATAAACAATGCTGAGAGGTTCACCCTTGACAGTGATATCGTACAGTCGCAGGGTAGAAAATCCTTTTAATTGATCGAGCTTATCTTTGATCAGTAGAACCCAGTTTTTACCGGCTAGATCGGCGGCAAACGTAGCTGAATTGACGCCACTAAAATGGTGATGTAAAAGACGATACATTGCTGCACGATCGTCATTTTCTAATTGTTTGATGGCAACCAGTTGGGAATACATGATGGCTTAGATCTTACTTGGTTAAGTTGTTCCCATGGGGGTAGCTAAGGATATCCATAGGCTCCTGGATCAAAATCCATGGGATGAGCAACGCCCTGATGTCTTTTTTAGCGTTGATACGGCCCTAGGGGCTTCACTGTCTGTAATTGCATTTAGCCCCACCTATTTGAGAATAAGCAATGAGGCTAGCGAAGCTACACCGTAGAATGCGAGGCTGGATGAAGTGAGGCGCAGTCCAGCGAAGTTTTTTGACTTCCTTAAAAATATGTGAATTCTAGGGGAAATAATTTTCTGCAATAAAGGTTTAGTGAAATCAGGCCTGGTTGCTCAGTCTTTTTGCTAATAGTCGCTAGCTTAAAGGTGGCGACGCTCATAGTTCCGAACCCCCGTGCCGTGCGCTCAATCTGTCTAGAACACGATGACAGTTTGGAGGCGTTGCATGCAGGGTTCTAATCCTAAAGGTTTTATGTTTGTGAAGTTTATGTAAAGCTACTCCGTACACTGAGTGCTTCTTTAAACAAATCGTTAATTTGTAAATAATTCATTCCGCTGTTCATACATTTTGCCCCATGTATTCACTGCAGTCTGTTCAAGCCCGTCAGAAATCCCAAAAGAAGCTGTCAAATGCCATTGTGGTGGGTGCTGTAGGCTTAGTTATGGCTGCTGGCACATGGGTAGTCCTGTTTACCACTGGGGCAATCACCCTGGGGGGTGTTCCATACTCAGTCCTGATGAAGGTATGGCAAAATCCCGCTGCTCGCTCGGCTCTGTTGGGCAGCGAGGCAACTGAGCTGCACGATCTCATGGGCGATTTGGGGATCGAATATGAAATTAAGGAATACTATCGCGATCGCATTCAAGATCCGGTCAAGCTAGACCAGCACATCCACCAAATTTTGTTTGATCGCACAGGCTATGTGGGCGAGGCTTACACGGTTAAGGGGAGAACCCTAGTACTGAAAGATTCGTCGAAAATTCAGAAGCTTCAGAACTGTCCAAATTGTTAGGAAGACGGTTATTGCCGGGACTGCAATGCCCCTACTAACGTCTCAGTAATTTTGCCTTGAGCTGATCCAGCAGCAGGTTGGCTTCAGGAATGCCTAGCAGTAAGGCCGCTCCTGTGAATACGCCTAAACTGATGGCCCCAGCCACACATAACACAATTAGATTGATCAAAAAGCCTTCTGTGCCAAGCCAGGCTT